>JAHHKH010000375.1 GCA_018679695.1 Maribacter sp. | reverse complement strand
TGCAATGGCAAAATATGCCAACTTTTTGGCATCAAAGATAGAAGTACCCTCGGTATTGGTAACAACATATCCTATGGATTGCTGCTGATAATTATAAAAAGTGACTTTGACCCCGGCAAGTGGATCCGTATTCAATAGGTCGTTCACAGCAACAAAATAACTATTATTGATTCCTTTTTTAATGGTTAATCCTAAATCACTCGCCAGTACATTGACCCCAACTTTCTTATCGTAATAAAAGGAAGTATGGCATGGGTTTTCACGTTCGTTCCAATCATAATTGTAGTACTCATCATAGTAGGTTTCCACACCGTCCCAAAAACTATCTTCTTGCCCTTCATCGAAAATATCTTCTGTTTCTTCAATGGATTCAAAATTGTTGGAATCACATATATAAGAGCTGTAGGAGGGATTAAAATCAAATTCCACCCTGTAAATAGCACCAATATCAGGCATGATCAAAGACCTTAAGTCCAAGGCATGGGCAGACCATTTGCCATTCGTATTTGATAGTTGGTTTTCCAATATGATCTTCTTTTTAGCAATAGGTCGGGCCACAGACTTTAGATCGTAATTACCGTCAATGGTATTGCCCTGAAGGAACTGCATCACATTGTTTTTATAAATTTTTAATACCGAAACGTTCACAGCATTAAGATTTACTGTTTCGAAATTTATTTTTAAGTTTTTGGATGATGGTAATAGGGTTCCATTGGACAATAAACGAACCTCGGGTTTAATTTGTTCAAAGGCTACACGTTCCTGGAACTTCGATTTTAACTTATAACCTTCCGCACTCTCTATCCCTTCGAATACTTCAAGGGAAGCCGTTCCTTTCATATCGTTGTTTGGGTAAACCTTCAAGGTATTACCGTCTACGGAATATTTTGGGCTATTTGAATTTTCCAAAACTACCAAGCCCTTAAAATTTTGGCCTTTTTTTATGGGGTCCGAGAAATTAATCAAAACAAGCTGCTCCTCACCGTTCTGTACCAAGGCTTCCAATACGGTAAAATTATTTCTGCCAGGTATTCTTATCTTACTCTTTCCCGTACTTTCAATATTGTACTTTGTACCATCCCAGACTATTTCAAGCTCAGAGTCCTCCTCGCTCCTAGTGATATTATCTATTAAAAAATAAAACTGGGTGCCCTGTTTTGCAGTATCATCAAAATTAATTGCTATGTCATTCCCATTATGTTTTACCTTAATAAGTTGTTTCACCATCTGCAATGACATTACATCAGAGCTTCGCAAAAAGCCATTTATAAATTGCCTCTCTTTTGAATAGGATTTTACCGGTTCAGTGTATACATTAAATTGTTGTTTTTTGACCTTTACACCAAAGGTCATTGTTTTTAGTTCCTTAGAAATGTTGTTTACTAACTTCTTAAGAACTAATGTAAATCTGTATTCCGTATCTTGCTTAAATCCTTCTTGGGGAATGAACGCAATAGTCTTATTATCCAAGGCAACCACTTTGCCTTTTACCTTAGGACTAACCAATAATAACCCAATATCAAGTTCGTCTCCAGTATTCCATGATTCGATGGGTTGGTTGAAGACCACCCGTACATCGCTTCTAGCTGATATAATCCCGTGACTAACATTTGAAATATAAGCTTGGAATTTACTGAGGTCACTGAACTGTTCTCTTGAACCATCCTTTTCAGAAGTACAACCTACAAGAAAAAAGAAAATGAATGAGATGCGTGTTAGTTGGACTATTTTCATGAAATTTCGATTTAGTTATAAAAGTAATGGAGAATCTCTTAAAAACCATCTCTGAATACACCGAAATAATAACCCTGGATATAGCATTCGCAAACGCGCATAAAGAACAAAAAAAAAATTGATTTCTTTTTTTTGAATGCGAATCAGGACTCATTTAATTGTATGTTTTCTACTACAGTTTAGAAAAAGAAGATGCAGTTCATCGAAAAAATTGTTCTTTTTATATTCTTTACGCTAATTTTTTTATATCATTACGATGGTTCGTAATCCCCTTTGTCTTACGAACACAAAATCCCCCAGTTCTCCTCCTACTTATTTTATTGTTAACCTACTTACAATTTAGAACATTGTATGAAGATGAGATTGCAAAATGCATTCCTCATTTTATTCGTACTTATCGTAGCTTCCTGTTCCAAGGAATCAATTGATAACACGAATATCATTGAGGCCAAGAATGCCTATGAAGTTGAAAATGAGCTTTTGAACATTGTGAATGATCATAGGTTAACATTGGGCTATACTGCATTGGACTTCAGTGCGGTTGCTTATGAATATGCAAATAAGCATAACGATTATATGGTCGCTACGGGCAATCTGAGTCATGATGGGTTTAATTCAAGGGCCTCAAGTATTGCTTCAGAAGTAAATGCTGAGTTCGTAGCTGAAAATGTTGCCAAGGATTTCCCCTCTGCCATAGAAGCCTTTGAAAATTGGTTGAATAGTGCCGAACACAAAAAAACAATGGAGGGCAATTTTACCCACACTGCTGTAAGTGTCAAAGAAGATCTACAAGGTAATTTATACTTCACACAGCTTTTCTATCGCTAAGGACAAATCCGGTTTTCTTTTCTTAAATTTGAATCTTTGGCCAATTTATCGTCAAATTGGGTGATTTTTGATAACCATAAATTTTCAAATTTAATCTATGCCTATTTTATCACCATTTAATTTAAATAGTTGGATTGAAGCAAATCGTGAACTGCTGAAACCTCCGGTAGGGAACATGAATCTATATAAAGAATCCGAGGATTACATCGTTATGGTGGTTGCCGGTCCCAATGCACGCAAAGACTATCATTATAACGAAACCGAAGAACTTTTTTATCAGTTGGAAGGTCACATAGAAATCCATATACAAGAGGATCACCAAAAGAAAACAATGAAACTTGGTCCAGGAGATATGTACCTTCACCCAGCGAAAGTGCCACACTCCCCTGTTCGTCACAAAGGTTCTATTGGCTTGGTAATCGAAAGAAAAAGAGCCGAGATGAAAGTTGATGACGGCTTGCTGTGGTTCTGTGATCATTGCAATCATAAATTGTACGAAGTATATTTTACGCTTAATGATATTGAGAAGGATTTCCTAGGGCATTTTAAACATTTTTATGGGTCAGAAGAATTACGAACTTGCGATAATTGTGGTACTATTATGCCAGTCGATGAACGTTATACTTCGGAAGAATAAAATCTATGGATATAGCTATTGATTTCTTAATTGGACTTGTTGCGCTTTTACATCTTTACTTTCTTTGGTTCGAGATGTTCGCATGGACAACAAGGGGTAGAAAAGTATTTAAAAAATTCCCTCCCGAACTGTTCGAACCTACGAAACCGTTAGCTGCCAATCAAGGCCTTTACAACGGTTTTTTAGCAGCAGGACTCCTTTGGACTTATTTTATTCTTGATCCTGTCTGGAAGGTTAATATAGCATTGTTTTTTCTAATTTGTGTTGCTATCGCAGGAATCTATGGAGCCCTAACCGCCGACAAGAAAATATTCTTTGTTCAAGCCTTACCTGCCTTAATCGCCATCATTCTACTATTGTTATGAGGAACCTGTCGGTTATGTTTATTATTGTCATAACCTTGTGCATTGCACTTGGCTGTAAACAAAAAGCGTCGCCTCCAAATGTTTTGTTCATTGCCATAGATGATTTACGACCAGAATTGGGTTGTTACGGCAACCCTATTGCACAAACTCCCACACTGGACAATTTGGCCACAGAGGGTGTGATTTTCCAAAACCATTTTGTACAAGTGCCTACTTGTGGGGCATCAAGATATAGCTTATTGACCGGAATGCGACCCAGTAAACCAGGACATCTATTAAATAAGGCTATTGAAGTAGAAATATCAGATAAGCCTGAGAATGCATTGCCAGAAACATTTATCCATCATTTGAAAAGAAATGGTTATTATACCGTTGGCATTGGTAAAATAAGCCATTCAGCCGACGGTTTGGTATATGGATATCATGAAAATCCTTCCAATAAAAGGGAATTACCACATAGTTGGAATGAATTGGTTTTTGATAGCGGCAAGTGGGGTACAGGTTGGAACTCATTTTTTGGATATTCGAATGGACAGAATAGGCAAGGTTTAAAGAAAATAGTAAAACCATACGAAGCTGGGGATGTCGATGATGAGGGTTATGTAGACGGACTTACTACCAATCTGACTATTGCAAAGCTGAGGGAACTCAAAGAGAGAAAAGAACCTTTTTTCCTTGGGGTAGGATTTTTTAAACCGCACTTACCATTTAATGCCCCGAAGAGGTATTGGGACCTTTATAAAAGAGATGAAATCCCGCTCTCCCCGAATGCGTCAATACCGGAAAATATAAACACAAAAAGTCTTCACGACAGTGGTGAATTCAACCAATACAAACTTACTGATGAGATTGCGAGCCTTTCCAAACCGGTTTCTGACGATTATGCAAAAAAAATAAAACATGCCTATTTGGCTGGGGTAAGTTACATAGATGCCCAAGTTGGAAAAGTACTAAATGAGCTCCGGTCGTTAGGTTTGGATAAAAATACTATTGTTGTGGTATGGGGAGACCACGGATGGCATCTGGGGGATCAACGGGTATGGGGAAAGCACACTCTTTTCGACAATGCCCTTAAAAGTGTTTTGATCATTAAAACACCGAGAAATAGTTTAAACAAGAAATCAATCAATGGTATCATTGAAACAGTGGATATTTATCCTAGTATATTAGAACTTTGCGAGGTTGAACTCCCATATAGGACCGATGGCGAAAGTTTTGTAGACCTATTAAAGGATACTAACTCCAAAACCCACAATGTAGCCTATAGCTATTTTAAAAATGGCATTTCATTGCGAACAGATAGATATAGGCTAACCCAATATTTTAGAGCGGCTGAGCCCACGCTAGAATTATATGATCATGAGAATGATCCCAACGAAACAAAAAACATTGCACATTCAAAGCCTGAATTAGTCAAAGAACTAATGCCATTGATGACCTTGGGAGATACTGGTCTTTATCAAAGAAATTAATTACCACAAAGAACAATAACTACTTTGCAAAAACCCACTAATGAAAAGGTATTTTTATTCGTAGCTTTGCCAAATATTTAACAATACACGTTCTAAAAGTTATAAAATGTCAAAAATAGCAGCAGAGTTCGGCATCAATGATGCACTTAAGAAATTAGGAGTTAAAGAAATCAATTCAGGGACATCAACTGGTACCAACAATTTTGGTTCTGGTGAAGTTTTGTCCTCATATTCGCCGGTAGACGGCGCTTTAATTGGTAAGGTCAAAGGCACCTCAAACGCGGATTTTGAAAAGGTGATGACATCCGCAAGCAGTGCGTTTAAAAGTTGGCGATTGAAACCTGCACCACAACGAGGCGAGATTGTTCGTCAATTTGGTGATAAACTACGCGAATTAAAAGAACCTCTAGGCAAATTGGTTTCCTACGAAATGGGAAAGAGCTACCAGGAAGGTTTGGGAGAAGTACAGGAAATGATTGATATCTGTGATTTTGCCGTCGGACTTTCCAGACAACTTCACGGGCTTACAATGCATTCTGAGCGCCCTGGACACCGAATGTACGAGCAGTACCATCCCTTAGGTATTGTAGGTATTATTTCTGCATTTAATTTTCCGGTAGCTGTTTGGGCATGGAATACGGCATTGGCATGGATCTGTGGTGATGTATGTGTTTGGAAGCCCTCTGAAAAAACGCCTTTATGTGGTATTGCCTGTCAAAATATTGCTGCCCAGGTATTCAAGGAAAACGATTTGCCGGAAGGTATTTCCTGTTTGATCAATGGTGATTATAAAGTTGGTGAGATGATGACACAGGACATTCGTGTGGCACTGGTCTCTGCAACCGGCTCTATTCGAATGGGCAAAATTGTAGCACAAGCTGTTGCAGCCCGCTTGGGAAAATCACTACTAGAGCTCGGTGGCAACAATGCAATCATAGTTACTCCTGATGCGGATATCAAAATGACAGTTATCGGTGCAGTTTTTGGAGCTGTCGGTACAGCAGGACAGCGGTGTACTTCAACGAGAAGGCTGATAATTCACGAATCTATTTACAATCAAGTAAAAGATGCTGTGGTAGGTGCTTATAAGCAATTGCGTATTGGAAATCCTTTGGACGAGAATAATCATGTGGGACCATTAATCGATTCTGAAGCGGTAGGTATGTATCTGGAAGCATTGAAGAAAGTTGTGAACGAAGGGGGCAAATTAATTGTTGAAGGCGGAGTATTGGAAGGAGAGGGCTATGAGAGTGGCTGTTATGTTAAGCCTGCCATCGCGGAAGCAAAAAACGATTTTGAAATAGTGCAACATGAAACCTTTGCTCCGGTCTTATATCTTTTGAAATATTCGGGGGGTGTTAAAAATGCCATAGCAATTCAAAATGGCGTTGTTCAGGGATTATCGTCAGCTATCATGACCAATAATCTGCGAGAAGCTGAAAATTTTCTATCACATGCCGGTAGTGATTGTGGTATAGCCAATGTTAATATTGGTACTTCCGGTGCCGAGATTGGTGGTGCATTTGGTGGTGAAAAAGAAACTGGTGGTGGTAGGGAATCAGGGTCAGATGCATGGAAGGTCTATATGCGCAGACAAACGAATACTATCAACTATACAACCGAATTACCTTTGGCTCAAGGAATTAAATTCGATCTATAACCTATAAAGAAGCCCGCTGACCGATTTGCTCCTTCATCTGTCAATGACGGACTGGCACAAACGGTCAGCGGGCTTACTTAACCAACTAAACTAACTAATTCAAACTATAAAGAATTACTAAAGGTTGCCAAACCTTGTTCTTATTTGTCTAAGTTTCCAAATTTCTTTCTTGAGTCTCCTCAACTTTCCAACTTCCTTCGAGTAGGGCTTGTGTGCCGAGCACAACTACCATACAACAAAAAGTCAGGAAATTTTTCATTTTCGTTTTCATGATGATCTGTTAATTAGGTTCTCTCAATACTTAAATCTATAATTTAAACTTGCTTGTATCAAGTGATTATGTGCATTTGGTTGCTAAGAATGTATCGTTGTTGTGATTTTCATTGTTTTTGGTAATTGAAGAACTCTTACTACTGACCTAAGGTGGGTACGGTTAAAAACAAGATACCCTACCTCAATGCCGGAACTTTGTCGGGAGAGATAGGGCTTTCTATTTATGGCAATTTTCGGAATTCTAAACAGCCCTCATCTTAGAATTTATATGGATGGTATGGAAAACTGTGTAAATGGTAAGTAACAGACTTATCCCATAAGGTCTACAGTCTTGATTTAGAGCATTTAGTAGAGCATTTTTAAGAAATTTTTAATACATTGTAATCCTAACACTAAACTTTATTTCCCATGACAAAAAGAACAACGAACCTTCTCGGGATACTAATCACCATTCTCGCAGGAATTTATTTTTTCATTACCTGTTGTAATGTATGTCAAGCAATGTAATGAAGGGTTTTGCGTAGTAAGCAATGATCGTCTAGAGCAATTGATCTATTAAATTAACGCTAACACTTTAAATTATATAACTAACCTTAAAACATATTAAAATGGATTTTTCAACTATGAATATTTGGTGCTGGTTAATTCCACTCTTAGTAGGGATATTATGTGCTTATTTTGGATACCTTTTAGGAAAAGGGAAAGGTACAACTATTGATAATTCGGCAGATTTAAAACTATTACAAGATAAAAATGCAAAATTAAAAGCTGACCTTGAAGCCTGTAAAAGCAAATTATCAGCAGGGGCCGCAAAATCAGGGACCGCTGGTGCCTCTACTGTAGCTTCTTCCTTAACTAAAGCTGAAACTACAATCCCTTTCGATGCTGCCGCAGCTAAGGCAGCATTAGGCAAGGCAGTAAAACAAGATGACCTGAAAGTGGTTGAGGGCATTGGTCCTAAAATTTCAGGAATGTTCATTGATGCCGGAATTAAGACTTGGAAGGCACTTTCTGATACCCCAGTATCAAAATGCCAAGAGGTTTTAGATGGTGGTGGTGATCGTTACAAAGTGCATGATCCTGCATCGTGGCCCATGCAAGCCAAAATGTGCTACGAGGGTAAATGGAAAGAACTTGCAAAATGGCAAGACGAACATGATCACGGTAAACTTTAATGCCAATGCAAACCTGATAATAAGCCCAGCTCAATTTGAGTTGGGTTTATTGTTTATAATGTTCCGTTGGCCTCTACCCATTTGAAATGGTATTGGTCTTGTGGAAATGCCATGCGTTCAGAAATACGCTGCAATCTCCCCGGTAATTTCGTTAAATAATCACGTGCCTTTTCAGCTTCATCAGAAAGGTTTCTCACGCTTTCCAAGTCCCAAAAGGCATTCAATTTCTTAAGAATATCAATATAGTCTTGTGCTGTATATACTCCTAAACGCTGGGCACAATTGGAGAAGTTCTCAAAAGCTGCACCAATACTTCCGCCAGATTCGCGTAAGAAGTGCGCTGGCATAACAATCTTCTTTTTCATCATATCGGCGAAAGCCAACATCATTCCCGAAGGGTCTTCCCCAAATATCTGCTTCACGAATTCCCGATATGCCAAATGATGTCTCATTTCATCACCGGCAATTATGGTACACATTTTACCTAATAAGGTATTCCCTTTCTTTTTGGCCATTTGACCTACTCGCTTGTGTGAAATATTGGTTGCTAATTCCTGAAAAGAGGTATAAACAAAGTTCTTGTATGGATCCCTGTCGGTACCAATATCAAATCCATCGGAAATTAAATGCTGGGTGGTAATCTCAATTTCACGCATATTAACGCGACCAGACAAGTAAAGATACTTATTGAGTACATCACCATGGCGATTCTCCTCTGCGGTCCACGCACGTACCCATTTAGACCAGCCATTTTTTTTACCATCATGCTGGTTGATCCCTTCTACATCCATCAACCAAGACTCGTAAGTGGGTAAGGCTTCCTCTGTAATCATATCTGCTACCATGGTCACCCAAAAATCATAGCCAAGCTCTTTGGATTCTTCGCGTAATTGTTCAATGTCATCTAAGAAATTATCGTTTTCTGGATCGGGAAGAAAATCGGATGGCTGCCAAATATCCTCTGCTGGAATCAAGAATGAATTCATAAAATCATCTACTTTGGGCTCAATTGCCTGCATTACTTCCAATCTTATATTTTTAGTAACCATTTTGTCATTTTTTACAAAGAACGTTATAATATCCTTTAATTTTCTATTCTGATACCCCAAAGTTTAGTTTCTACCTTGTTCGTTAGGGTAGAAAGTATAGACGGGATCACTCTGCCAAATTTCCTTTGTATCAACGTTAACAATTGACAAGGGGCCCATAAAAGCAGCACCAGTATCAATATTCCACACATTGGCGGCTTTATGGGGAGTTGTTTTGCCCAAACGTGTTACTGGGGTATGACCAATATAGATTTCATTATAGTGCAATAAGCGCTTGGGGTACAATTGATCATCTTTTGCCAAATGCGGATTTAGGGATAGTGCCAATTCCCAAAGGCTCCTATCCCAATAAAAGGTTTTTTGGAAATATTCGTGTTCCACTCCTTTCACATTCGTGAACCCGGCATGAAGATATAATCGATTTGTTGCATCCAGATGATAATTAATCAGTCCTGTAAAAAAATTGATATGACGCCCTATAGTAGATGGGTCCGCTTTTTCATAAGAAAGCACACTAGAAGCACCTCCATGATGCAGCCACATTGGATTATCCTCACCATTTACGAGCCAATCCGAACAAAGCTCATCGTGGTTCCCCCGCAAGAAAATACAATGGTGCGATTTCGCCAACTCCATCAAGAAATCAACAGTTTCTACTGCTTGGCTCCATCCATCAACATAATCGCCAAGAAAAATCAATTTATCTTGCCGAGAAACTCCTGCTCTCTGCAAGACTTGTTCAAGGGCTTTTAGTCCAGAATGGATGTCGCCAATAACCAATGTCCTCATTGTGCAAAAATCGCAATAAGGGCAATAACCACAATAATAAAAAGCACCAAAAAGAAAATTTTCCAAAAAGAATAAGGTCGTGTGCCACTTAATTTCCCCGTTTGGCCATTGATATAAAAGTGGTACTCCTTACCGTTATACTTATAGGAACTAATATAAACGGGCAGGAGAATGTGCTTAAAAGTTTCATCTGATAGTTTTATGTCGGCATGACTTATACGCTGCGTATCGCCGCCAATATCCCTTCGAATCCAATTATAGGCAATCCGTTTTGCATCCTGAAAGGACTGATGATGTCCTTCTTTTAGTGATACGGTGTATTTCTCTGTAACAAAACCTGTTAAATATTTTGAATTGAAGACCACAAGTTCCTGTAAATTCCAAAAAGCAATTTGAGGAGGGATATCCCTTCTTTTTTTCTCAGAGGCATTGATAAGAATATCATCCACAAAACCGCTAACAGTCCCTGAAGCCCTTGACCATCTTGTCTTTCGAACTTGCCGGGTCTGAACACCGTTTTTGGTACGAACCCTTTCAGTTTCATAATAATAATCGCCACGTTGCCCTTGATATTCGGCAAGTAAGTTTGAATCAAACGTCCAATAAGGAATATACAACCCATGCAGGCCTTCGGGATCTAAAGCCGCCCTCTTTAGTTTATTAGGCGCAAACCATATACCTCTGACCCAATTCTTAAAAATCATACGGGCCTTTTTCGCATCCAATTGAAATGGGACCAGTGCCCCAGGTAGGATCCATCCTTCCTTCTCAATATCCTCGCGAATTAAAGGTTCACCACAATAAACGCAGTCGAGTGACTTGTAATTTTCCTCCACATGCTGATTTGCCCCACAGTTTTTACAATGAAGCAATTCAATGGTTTCTGTATATGCATTCTCCCCAACTACCTTTAAATAATGTTGAAGTTCCAATTCTTCAAAACTACTTTTGGTCTGTTCGATGAACTCCTCATAACCACAATATGCACAAGTGAGTTGGTGGGAACCCGGTTTAAATTTGAGCTCTGCACCACAATTCGCACAAGATTTGTTGGCTTCTGAATTTTGGGTTTCTTCCATATAAATGTTGCCTTTTCCGTACACAAACGGAAATTCAATAAAACTTTTATATGGATTACTCCGTTGGTAAAGGTGGAGGTGTGCTACCTCCTAAAAAGACCTTTAATTCCTCTACTTCCTTTAAAGCGGTCCAATTCGCCATACCTTGTTTCCATACCAATGTATCCCTATTCACCGTTCGGCTTGCGAACAATTCCTTTAATTTATCGAAGGTTACAGGGCCCGCCTGCTGTCCATTTACTGCATAATGGTACATGAGCTGTGTTGGCATTGGCGGTGGAACAGCAGCTACCTGTTGTGGTTGCCCGCCAAAAGGTTGTTGCATTCCTGGCTGACTCATCATATTACCCATTTGTTGGGCCAATACAAAGCCCATGCCCATACCCATACCGGCACCAGCAGTACCCCCTTCATTTTTGGCTGCAGCTTCCATAGCCTTGGCGGCTTTGAATTGTGAAAGTTTGGTCATATCCAATTTATCAAGCCTACTGTATTCGAAGATTTCCTTTTTAAGTTCTTCGGGCATCGATACATTCTCGATATAGAATTTTTCAAGTTCAATACCTACGCGGCCAAATTCAGGCTGCATTACCTCCTGGCAAGTCTCGGAAAGTTCACTTGTGTTCGCTGCATATAATTCTATAGGAAGATTGGCCTCTCCAACAGTATCCGTAAAACGGGTAACGATTAGACTTTTTAAATGTTCATTGACTTCGTAATTAGTGAAATTTCCATCGGTGCCCACCACATCGACCACAAACTTCCCTGGATCGATTATCCTAAAACTATAGGTTCCGAAGGCCCTGATCTCAACGAGGCCAAATCGTTCATCGCTAAGCATAAACGGATTTTTTGTACCCCATTTCTCGTCAGTGAACAATCGCGTATTCACAAAATACACCTCTGCTTTGAATGGGCTATCAAATCCATATTTCCAACCTTTCAAAGTGGTTAGAATAGGAAGGTTTTTGGTGCTCAGCGTGTAGGTACCCGGAGTAAAAACGTCGGCCAACTGACCTTCATTCACAAAAACGGCGGTCTGACCTTCACGAACAATGAGTTTCGCATTGTTCTTGATCTCGTTCTGGTATCTTTCAAACCTATGGACAATGGTATCATCAGAGGAATCCAACCATTCAACAATGTCAATAAATTCGTGCTTAAGTTTGTTTTTTATCTCATCAAATAAGTTCATTTTGCCAGTGTTTTTAATTTGTTAAAAGGTAAGGAATTCTACAAATCTTCCAAAGTGTAAAATTGGATTTAATTATTGGTTTCAACTGAATTACAGATGTTACTATACCAAAGTAGATTCTTTTACTTTTTTGTTAACTTTTTAATGTTGATAAATTATTATATGCTTGATTATCAGGATGATTACGCCTTAAAATGGTAAACTTTATGACATTTGTCATAAACCAGTTTTCTTGTTTATTACTAATTTTACTTCCTTAAAGTATCTCCATAAACACATAAATAACCATTAATGACAACAGAAACCATCCCCGCCCAAAGAAAAATGTATTCGCAAAAGGAAGCTTACCAATCTAGTCTAGCCTATTTCAAAGGTGATGATCTTGCAGCACAGGTCTGGATCAATAAATATGCCCTGAAAGATTCAGAAGGCAATATCTACGAACTCAATCCTGATGATATGCATCATAGAATCGCAAAGGAGATTAGTAGAATAGAGCGTAAGTATCCCAATCCACTTTCTGAAAAAGAGGTTTATGGTCTGATTAAAAACTTCAAATATATAGTTCCCCAAGGAAGTCCCATGGCAGGGATCGGCAACCCTTATCAAATCGCATCACTTTCAAATTGTTTTGTTATCGGTAATGAAGGTGCATCCGATTCCTATGGCGGAATTATGAAAATCGATCAGGAACAAGTACAATTAATGAAACGCCGTGGCGGTGTGGGCCATGATCTTTCGCACATTCGGCCAAAGGGATCCCCGGTAAAAAATTCGGCCTTGACCTCAACAGGACTTGTACCCTTTATGGAACGATATTCCAATTCAACCCGAGAAGTGGCACAGGATGGGCGTCGTGGCGCCCTAATGTTGTCGGTCTCGATCAATCATCCTGATGCTGAAGATTTTATTGATGCCAAGATGGTGCAGGGGAAAGTCACAGGTGCCAATGTATCGGTGCGGATCGATGATGAATTCATGAAATCAGTTGAAAACAAAACCGCTTATACCCAAAAATATCCCATACATGCAAACGACCCAAAAGTTTCAAAAGAAATCGATGCCCAAAAGCTTTGGAACAAAATAGTACATAATGCATGGCAATCCGCGGAACCTGGAATCTTGTTCTGGGATACGATAATCAATGAATCGGTACCTGATTGTTATGCAGATCTAGGTTATGAAACAGTCTCCACAAATCCTTGTGGCGAGATTCCTTTATGCCCTTATGATTCGTGCAGACTATTGGCCATTAATCTTTTCTCGTATGTAGAAGAACCTTTTACTAAAAAGGCCTCTTTCAATTTCGATTTGTTCAAAAGGCATATTACCGCTGCCCAAAGGATTATGGACGATATCATTGATCTAGAACTGGAAAAAGTAGACGGTATCTTAGCCAAGATAAATGCTGATCCCGAGTTGGAGGAAACGAAGGAAGTAGAAAAACGCTTGTGGGAACAAATTAAGGAGAAGGCAATAAACGGCAGGAGAACAGGTATAGGAATCACTGCTGAAGGTGATATGCTTGCCGCATTGGGCTTGCGGTATGGGAGTGAAGAAGCCAACAAGTTTTCTGTCGAAATACATAAAACAATTGCATTGGAAGCTTACCGGGCATCGGTATATACAGCTAAGGAACGCGGCGCCTTTGAGATTTTTGATGCTGAAAGGGAAAAAGAAAACCCGTTCATACTTCGACTCAAGGAAGCGGATGAAAAACTGTATTATGAGATGTTGGAATATGGCCGTCGAAATATAGCCTTACTGACTATTGCACCAACAGGAACAACAAGCCTAATGACTCAAACCAGTTCTGGTATAGAGCCTGTATTTCTGCCTGTTTATAAACGAAGGAGAAAAGTAAATCCCAATGACAAGAATGTAAACATAACATTCGTTGACGAAGTTGGTGATTCCTGGGAAGAATATATGGTTTTCCACCACAGATTCAAACAATGGATGCAGGTAAATGGCTTTGAAACCGAAAAAGCCTACAGCCAAGTAGAACTGGACGAAATTGTGAAACAATCCCCTTATTACAAAGCTACATCCAATGATGTGGATTGGCTGAGTAAGGTACGATTACAAGGTGCAGTGCAAAAATGGGTAGACCACTCCATTAGTGTTACCATAAATCTGCCTAATGATGTTCCCGAGGAGTTAGTTGGCAAGTTATATCTGGAAGCATGGAAGGCAGGTTGTAAAGGAGTTACCGTTTACCGTGACGGTTCACGATCAGGTGTGCTCATTTCCAATGAGCCTGAAGCCGAAGAAACCTTGATCCACTTCCCAACAAAACGTCCGCAGGTATTGGAAGCCGATATCGTAAGATTTCAGAACAACAAGGAAAAATGGATTGCCTTCATTGGAATTATTGATGACAAACCCTATGAAATTTTTACCGGTCTTGCCGATGATGAGGATGGGATCTTGCTTCCACGCTGGGTAGAAGACGGATTGATCATAAAGAACAGGAATGAGGACGGTACTTCGCGTTACGATTTCCAATACAAAAATAAAAGAGGTTATAAAACCACGATTGAGGGACTATCACATAAATTCAATCCTGAATTCTGGAATTATGCCAAGCTGATTTCCAGTACGTTACGTCATGGCATGCCTATTGAAAAAGTAGTTGATCTAATCAATAGCCTTCAATTGGAAGGAGAATCGCTCAATACCTGGAAAAATGGTGTAGCCCGTGCCTTAAAACGGTTTGTTGAAGACGGCACCATGGCAAAAGGTCAAAAATGCGATAACTGTAATTCAACGAATTTAATCTACCAAGAAGGTTGTTTGACCTGTACTGATTGTGGTTCATCAAAATGTGGGTAGGCTTTTTGTTTTAAAGTTGGTTTATTTTATAAATACAAATTCTTAGGGTAACTAGCCTTTTGTGTTTACATTAGTGGCAACAAGAAGGTATACATAATTATGAAGAAGGTTTATTGTATAGGTGAATTACTTATTGATTTTGTTGCGGAAAAACAGGGCAATGATCTTTCGAAAGCTGAGGTGTTCACCAAAAAAGCCGGAGGTGCGCCTGCCAATGTTGCCTGTGCCATAGCAAAACTTGGCGGACTTAGCAGATTTATCGGTTGTGTGGGCATAGATCAATTTGGTTCATTTTTACTCAATGTATTAGAGGATAATCATGTAGATATTAGTCTTGCCCAACGTTCAAAGACCTTTACCACCATAGCCTTTGTATCGATTTCTGAAGACGGAGAAAGGGATTTTGTTTTTAGTAGGGGTGCTGATAAAAAATTAAAATATGATTCTTCCATAAAAAACAATTTCAAGGACAATATTGTCCATTTTGGTGCCGCAACTGCCCTTTTAGGAGGAGATTTGGAAGACGCATACGGCCGGTACTTCTTTGATGCCCTGACCCAAAATGCCTTTATAGGTTTTGACCCTAATTTTAGGAGTGACCTGTGGAAAGGTGAGGAAGAAACCTTTATAAAGAAATGTATGCCCTTTGTTCAAAAGGCCCATTTGTGTAAATTCAGTCTGGAAGAAGCCCAATTATTATCTGGCAAGACCAACTTAGAGGAATGTTGTGCCTTTCTTCACGAAATTGGTACTAAGCTCATCACCATTACACTCGGAGGAGATGGCACATTGCTCAGTACTGAAAGTTCGAAATATACCATACCCAGCATAAAAGTTAGCCCTATAGACACCACTGGTGCCGGTGATGCCTTTATTGGCTGCCTACTTTCCCAAATAGCTGCCATACATCACCCCATGGAAATTCTTGAAAACATAGATCTATTGATAGACATGGTGAAAATAGCCAACAGGGCAGGCGCAATTACAACTACTAACTTTGGTGCGATTCCATCGCTGCCGACAAAGGAACAACTCGGTCTTTAGGATGAATCAGGCGTTCCTCCATAAATTTCTGGCTTCTGAACATCAGTACCCTATTGGGGATACAGAAATTGATAAGCTCTTTGAACTTAGATTCTCAACTAATCTTACCTTGATCAAAGACTTGTTTTTTTCACTTTATCCTGAAGAATCCCATTCAATATGGTTTAAAAGATTGCTATTAGAGCTTCCTGTACTGTTCAAGGAAAGACCAACTCCTCTAAAATTACAGGATATACAACGATTAAAACAGGGGAATTGGTACCTATCCGAGCATCTTATCGGTATGCAACTATATGTTGATCATTTTAACAAGGACCTCAGCGGTTTGGAAAAAAAGTTAGGGTATTTTGAGAAATTAGGGGTGAACTTTTTACATCTCATGCCCATTACACCGAGACCAAAAGGTGAAAATGATGGCGGATATGCGGTGAACAGCTATCACGAGGTAGACAAGCGGTTCGGTACGGAAAAAGATCTATTGAGGCTTACCGAAAAAATGCGTGATAAAAACATGATTTTAATGCTTGATTTTGTCGCCAATCACACGTCCAACGATTTTCCATGGGCTAAAAAGGCCATGTCAGGTGACTTAAAATACCAAGGGTACTACCATATTTATCCAGACCGGACCATTCCTGATGCTTTTGAGAAAACGCTGCCTGAAATTTTTCCTAAGACCTCCCCTGGTAATTTTACTTATAACCAAAAAATGCAAAAATGGGTGATGACGGTCTTTAACCAGTATCAATGGGACCTTAATTATTCAAACCCAGAGGTGTTTATCGAGATGTTGGGGAATTTGTTGAAATTGGTAAATCTTGGCGTAGACGTCGTACGCTTGGATGCCTTGGCATTTATGTGGAAAAAATTAGGCACCCAATCCCAGAATTTGCCCGAGGTACATGCATTGATTACCCTGTTTAGATTGTGTTTGCAAGTAATTGCCCCGGGAGTGGTTTTTTTGGCGGAGGCCATTGTTGCGCCACAGGAGATAACCAAATACTTTGGTTTAGGCAGAATGAAGGGTAACGAATGTGAAATAGCCTATAATGCCACACTAATGGCCCTACTTTGGGATGCAATCGCTACAAAAAAGACAATATTGCTCAATAAAAGCCTTCATCATCTACCTAAAAAACCGAAAGAAACCACTTGGATCAACTATCTACGTTGTCATGACGATATTGGTCTTGGATTTGATGATCACTACATTCATGAAATAGGGTGGAATCCAAAGGAGCATCGTAAATTTTTATTGGACTACTTTTGTCAGAATATCGAATGGTCACCGGCTAAAGGGGAGCTCTTTATGTACAATCCCAAAACCGGTGATGGTAGAATTACTGGAAGCTGTGCTTCATTGTTAGGATTGGAAAAGGCACTTGAGCAGAATGACAAAGCCCAAATATCCCAAGCAATCGATAAAATTATTATGATGCATGGCATTATAATGTCCTATGGCGGTATACCCTTCATTTATGCGGGTGATGAAATCGGTACATTAAACGACTATTCATACCGTGAGGAAGCCGACAAAAAAGAAGATAGCCGTTGGATAAATAGACCTTACCATGATTGGGAGACCATTGCAAGTCTTGATAACGGGAAGACCCCCCAATCAAAAATCTTTTTTGCAATTCAGCAGTTGATCCAACTTCGTAGACAAAACCAAGCATTCGCCGATAGTAATAATCTTGTATTCTACGATGATCCTAACCCTCATGTGTTCATCTATGAAAGAACTAGCAATGATAGCAAAGGGGTTTTGGTCATTTGCAACTTTGACGATACTCCACAGTCCGTAGACCAAATTTCCCTGGGCTCATACGGTGAAACAATGAGGTCAATAGATCTTATTTCAGGCAAAAAAATGACGTTTACCAATGGTAAACTGACATTACGCCCTTATCAATTATACTGGTTGGCAACAGTCTAGCTATACTTAACCTTACGTAAAATGCGAAGTGATTCCTTTAGTGAATTATTAACTTCCTCAGCATGTTTTTTCAATATGGGTCGTGCCTTTTCCATTTGGTCCTTTGCCCCTTCAAATCCGTTTAAAAAGCAAATGAGATAAGTAGCTGGTAAATGCGACAAATCCTCTTTATCAGCGGGTTTCAGGGAAATTCCTTTTTCCAATTTTTGCAGCAAGGAGTTGTTTGCATTAAAAATATGGTGTAATGTTTTCTTGTCGTATTTAGGAGGTTCAAAAATCAGTTCACTTTGAATCAGGTAGGTTCCGTTGTCCTCAAATGTAATGGTCACCTTTTCCAATGGGTAATATTTTAGTTTATTACCTAGTCCCAACCGCACGTATTCAGTTGTTGTAAAAAATGTGTCATCATAGTCGATGGTTACCTCATCCAAAGTCGAATAAAATAATTTAACCTGTTCGTTAATCAATTCAATATCAACTCGTGACAAATAGGTTTTATCCTTGACCTTTTTTGAATTTCCTGCCCAGCATACCACAAATTGTTCCTTAAAGACCTTGTAACTACTTTCCAGATCTTTATGCCTGTTGTTGAGAAAATCGATTACCCCATCCAAAGTAAGCTCAATGTTGTTGCGGGCGTGTTGTTCGATGGTTTCAACAGCTTTTGTATTTATGTCTTTCAACTCAACATCATAAGCCTTTGGCAAACTAATACTCCCTTCCCTAAAAAAGACCGACCCGCCATAGTATTTCCAAATATTCTTTCGCAGGGAACAAACCCTGCCATTAGATCTTATAGTGACCAAACCAACCACCTTACCTTCTTCTAAATGTGGAAAGGGAATGTTCTCATAGGCAATCAAAGGCGGATTATCAAGATAGGCATTGACAAGGTTCTGAATCTTACTGTCGTCAAAAAAATCAACACCAACTATCCTATTGTCCTCATCTTCAACGCCAACTACGATGAAGGAATGATTATTTGGATTACTATTGGCTAGTGCACAGACGTGTTTCAGGAATTTTGCTTTTCCTTCTTTGTGACCAATACTAATAAAACGCTTTTTGTCATAAAAACTATTCTCGTCATTATGGGCCAGAAGGTTTTTTACCAGTAGTCGCTTGTTGATCATAATTCTTTCTTCACAAGGGTACTACTGGCTTGCGCGGTAGGCATAACCACCAAATCGGCAATATTCACATGGTAAGGGCGCGTCACCACAAAAAGAATGATATCAGCAATATCTTCGGGTTTTAAGGCTTTGAAACCCTTATAAACAGTATCTGCCCTTTGGGTATCACCTTTAAAACGTACCTGACTGAACTCGGTCTCCACCAATCCAGGATTCACAGCTCCAACGCGTATTCCATACTGATTAAGATCTAATCGCATTCCTTGGTTTATGGCATCAACGGCATGTTTGCTGGCACAATACACATTGCCTTTAGGATAAACTTCCTTTCCTGCTGTAGACCCTATATTGATAATATGTCCTGCTTTTTTCGCGACCATATTAGGCAATACAGCCTTTGAAACATAGAGCAAACCTTTTACGTTTATATCGATCATGGCATCCCAATCCTCTAAATTTCCTTCCTCTATGGGATCCAACCCATGCGCATTGCCGGCATTATTGACAAGAATATCAATATTTGAAAACTCCGGTGGTAATGAGCTTATCAAATTTTTCACCTCGTCCTTATTTCTTACATCAAAATTCAGCGTATGTATCTTTGTTAATCCCCCAAGTTCTTTTTGCAGGGTATCCAATCGGTCCTGACGTCTTCCACATAAGACCAATTTGAAATTATTTTCAGCAAAAAGCTGTGCTGTCGCACGTCCAATACCGCTGGTTGCACCTGTTATTAAAACTACTTTACCCATATTCTTATCCTCTGATGAATTTTTAACCGCATTAAACATATCCCCTTTATTGTGTTGATCCAATTGATAGAAAGTTCATGGTGTTCCCATGTTATATTTAAAAAAAGAAGTTATGTTTGCCACAAGGGTATGAAATTAAAAAGAAATCACTTAAAAACTTCATAAAAATAAGGCCTTTCGTCATTTTTTAACCAATCATTAACAGCGATACAATGAATAAATTTTCAATTTGCACCTCTGTTAAGAGCAATACAAACCAATACCAGAAATCATAATACAATATATGGAAGAAAATACTACCGTGGATATTAGCGCAGTGAATGAAAAGATTGCCCAGGAAAGCGCTTTTATCGATCTCCTCATGTTAGAAATGAATAAGGTAATCGTTGGACAGAAACATATGGTCGAAAGATTATTGATCGGTCTTTTGGGACAAGGTCACATCTTGTTGGAAGGTGTTCCGGGGCTTGCAAAAACTTTGGCCATCACTACCTTGGCTAAAGCCGTTAAAGGAAGCTTTAGCAGAATTCAATTTACGCCTGATTTGTTACCTGCCGATGTTGTTGGTACGATGATCTACAATATTAAAGAAAACGATTTTTCAATAAAGAAAGGTCCTATTTTCGCCAACTTCGTCCTGGCAGATGAGATCAATAGGGCTCCTGCTAAGGTACAATCAGCTCTTTTAGAGGCAATGCAGGAAAAACAAGTGACTATAGGTGATGAAACCTTTATCTTGGACAAACCATTTTTGGTAATGGCGACCCAGAACCCTGTAGAGCAAGAAGGAACGTATCCCTTGCCAGAGGCACAGGTAGACCGCTTTATGTTGAAAACGGTTATAGACTATCCTAAAATGAACGAGGAGCAATTGATTATGCGCCAGAATCTCTTAGGTGCCTATGATGAAGTAAAGCCTGTTGTTACAACCAAACAGATCTTAAGTGCCCAGAAAGCGGTACGGGAAGTCTATATG
>JAHHKH010000373.1 GCA_018679695.1 Maribacter sp. | reverse complement strand
CAGGGGTGAAAATGATCTTTGGCTGTTTAAGACCAATAACAGTGGAGAAATAGCATGGCAACAAAGCTTTGGGGGTATTGATTTGGATTATGGCTTCGATGTCATTGAAAACCCTGATAAAAGTGTTCTTGTCGTTGGTGAAAGTGCCAGTAGTGACTTCCCCACAATTCAAAACAAGGGAATGTCGGATTTGATTGTCCTCAAAATCAAATAGTGGCATGCCAATCCACCTTTTTAGTTTCCACATTTAAAAGCATAAAGTGTCTTTGAATTTCATTTTCCTATTCAAGGAATGAATCCTGCAACGCATAAAATTGGACCTCAAGGGCAAGAAATTTGGCAGTGGATGGTTTTTAACATTTTTTAGCTGTATGACCGGGCTTATTTCTTAGTTTTGCACCTTCAAAAATGCAAAAAGTGATGACAACGGAATATAACCAATGGCATTTACCATATGCCCCTGCCAAAGAGTTTGAAAAGAAGGTTGCTTATTTCAGCATGGAGTTTGGGATTCATCAGGCCCTGAAGATCTATTCCGGAGGGCTGGGATTCTTGGCTGGATCCCATATGCGTTCGGCTTTTGAGCTCAAACAGAACATGATCGGTATTGGTATGCTTTGGAAATATGGGTATTATGATCAGGGCAGAAACGGGGACCAGACCCTAAAGGTGAATTTTATTGAAAAGAGCTATAATTTTCTTGAGGATTCGGGAATCGAGGTTGAGGTCAAACTGCACGACAATGCCCATGTAAAAGTGCGTGCCATGGTGTTAAAGCCCGAGATTTTTGGTACCGTGCCAATTTACCTGCTGACTACTGATGTAGAGGGCAATGATCATCTGTCGAAAACGATAACCAATCATTTGTACGATGCCAATCCTTTGACGCGGATCTCCCAAAGTATAGTCTTGGGGATCGGTGGGGCGAAGATCGTCGAGGCCCTTGGAGGTGCCGATGTATATCATTTGAATGAAGGCCATGCATTACCCGCTTTTTATTATTTAAGGGATCGCGGTATAAAAAAAGACCAAATGGTATTTACTACGCATACCCCAGAAAAAGCAGGCAATGAAGAGCGTGATGCCCGTCATTTGAATCGTTGTGGCTTTTTTGGAAGATACCTTTCCGAGGAAGAATTACAGAAAGAAATGGTGAATGGGGGAATGATCAACTACACCGTGGCAGCGCTGCGGTTTGCGAAAAAAACCAATGCGGTTTCCAAATTGCATGCCACTGTCTCGCGAAACATGTGGAAAGACTATTCCGGAATAAGTGCTATAGCTCCCATTACGAATGCCCAAAATCAGAATTTTTGGCAAGACAAGGTAATCGAGGAGGCCCATAGGGGAAGGGATGCCATCTTGTATAAGAATAGGAAACAAGAGCTTAAGAAAGAATTGTTCGATGAGGTGTTGAACCAAACGAATAAACTTTTTGACCCGAATGTGCTGACGATTGTTTGGGCACGTCGTTTTGCCGGGTATAAGCGGGCCGATTTGTTGTTACAAGACCTGGAACGATTCGAAAGGCTGATCACCAATACAAAATATCCTGTTCAGATCATTTGGGCGGGCAAACCCTATCCGCATGATTTCTATGCCATCGACATATTCAATCACCTGGTGCATTTCACAAAACACCGCAAGAACCTGGCGGTCTTGATAGGGTATGAAATAGCCCTATCGAGAAAACTAAAATGTGGATCCGATATTTGGCTCAATACCCCCAGAATAACGAGGGAAGCCTCGGGTACCAGTGGTATGACGGCTGCCATGAACGGTTCTGTCAATGTTTCCACAAACGACGGCTGGATGCCCGAGTTTGCCAAAGATGACAAGAATTGCTTTATATTTCCCGAGGTTGACCATAACCTACCCACTTGGGATCAAGATAAAATCGACAGCAACAGTTTGTACGAAATACTTGAGAACAAGGTATTGCCCATGTACTATGATCAGCCCGAAAAATGGCAACAGATCGTATTCAATAGTATAGACGATGTCCTACCCGAGTTTACGAGCAAAAGAATGGCGACACAGTATTATACCGAGCTATAAATGGGCCGGTTCAGGTAGTTTCGGTTATCGTTGGTTATCCCGATTTTCTTGCTGACCATTAGGCTCCGAATGCACTGCAGGCATCCTATTTTCATCTGGGACAAGTCAACAAAATAGATTTTTCCAAGGGCGTTATGATTCCATAGATATTATAAATTGTTGATTTACAGCATTTTGTATTAGTTTTCTTCAATAGAAAAACCTTATGGATATATACGTTATAATAATGTTAGGATATGTTGCAAAAGCCCGCATATAACTTATATTTGTAAACTATTTAGAATCAAAACAAATAATGATACAAGTTTCAGATACAGCTAAGCAAAGAGTCATTGGCTTAATGAGGGAAGAGGGGTTCGATGCTGCAAAAGACTATGTACGTGTTGGTGTTAAAAGTGGAGGTTGCAGCGGATTGTCCTATGATTTGAGTTTTGACAACAAGGTAGCGGAGACCGATAAGGTCTTTGAAGATAATGATGTTCGCATTATTGTAGATAAAAAAAGCTTTTTATATCTCGTAGGAACCGTTTTGGAATATTCAGGCGGATTGAACGGCAAAGGTTTTGTCTTCAATAATCCCAATGCACAACGCACTTGTGGTTGTGGCGAGAGTTTTTCACTATAAAACGAAATATGGCGTATACTGAAGAGGAATTAAAAAAAGAACTGGAAACCAAGGAATATGAGTATGGTTTCTATACGGATATTGAATCGGATACCCTACCCGTAGGATTGAACGAGGATATCGTCATTGCTATTTCAAAAAAGAAAGAGGAGCCCAAATGGATGACCGAATGGCGTTTGGAGGCTTTTAAGGTATGGAAGGAAATGGAAGAGCCCGAATGGGCAAATGTCACTTATGACAAACCCGATTTTCAGGCAATATCATACTATTCGGCCCCGAATAGCAAACCCAAGTACAATAGTTTGGATGAAGTGGATCCTGAATTGTTGGAGACATTCAAGAAATTAGGTATTTCTTTGGATGAACAAAAGAAATTGGCAGGTGTCGCTGTGGATATTGTAATGGATTCGGTTTCGGTGGCCACTACCTTTAAAAAGACCCTGGCTGAAAAAGGCATTATTTTCTGTTCCATTTCGGAGGCGATCCAGGAG
>JAHHKH010000372.1 GCA_018679695.1 Maribacter sp. | reverse complement strand
TACCATTCCTGACTATTTATATATGAATAATAAAAATGGAACCTTTACGGACCGACTCAAGGAAAGTCTTGGACATACAAGTCATTTTTCGATGGGCAACGATATCTCCGACATCAATAATGATGGTTATCAAGATATTCTATCGTTGGACATGCTTCCTGAGGATAACCATAGGCAGAAATTATTATTGGCTCCGGATAATTACGAAAAGTTCGATTTGAACCTTCGCAGCGGCTTTCATTATCAGTATATGCGCAATATGCTACAGCTCAACAATGGTAATGGCACATTTAGTGAAATAGGACAGTTTTCCGGTATATCGAATACCGATTGGAGTTGGGTAGCCCTTTTGGCCGATTATGACAATGACGGATGGAAAGATCTTTTTGTGACCAATGGTTATTTTCGGGATTATACCAATTTGGATTTTATTAACTACATGGAAAACTATGTGCAATCCAAAGGAAGATTACAAAGGGAGGATGTCCTTGAAATTATTAATCAGATGCCCTCTTCCAATTTAAACAACTATATGTTCAGGAATCTCGGGGGAACTTCTTTTTCAAATGACACTGAGGAATTGGGTCTTGATCAGTCGGCGAACAGCAATGGCGCTGCCTATGCCGATTTAGATAATGATGGAGATCTGGATATAATTGTCAATAATATAAACAAGCCTGCTTTTGTATACAGGAACGAATCGCAAAATGCAAAAAGAAACTTTATCAAGGCCAAACTCATTGGAGAGGGTAGCAACACTTCTGGAATTGGTTCTAAAGTTGTTGTTTACAATGGGGATAATGAGCAAAGTTTAGAGCAAATACCCAATAGGGGTTATCTGTCCACCGTTTCGAATATTTTGAATTTTGGATTAGGGAATGAGAACTCAATTGATTCCTTGGTTGTCTATTGGAATAGTGGTAAAAAACAAGTCCTTTTAGATGTTGATACAAATCAATTGGTTACCCTCGAAGAAAAGAATAGCCAGGCGTTTCAAAGAACAAAATCCGAGACCAATCCGATTTTTAAAGAGATTGTAGCCCCAATTTCATTTGTGCATAAAAATGAAACCGTGAATGATTTCAAGAGACAATCCTTGTTGCTTAGGCAACCTTCCCATTCAGGGCCATGCATGGCAAAGGGAGATGTGAATAACGATGGTTTGGAAGATATATACGTTGGTGGATCTACGGGTCAAGTTGGCACCCTATTCGTTCAAAATGGCAATGGTGACTTTAATAGAAAAACGGTCAAGGATTTTGATGACGATAAAATAAGTGAAGATTCAGATGCCGCTTTCTTCGATGCAAATAATGATGGTCATCAAGATTTATATGTTGTTAGTGGTGGCTACCATAATTTTAGGGACAAGGACCAGCAATTACAGGACAGATTGTATTTTGGGGATGGACAAGGCGGTTTTTCAAAATCGGTTAGTGCTCTTCCAAAAATGTATACAAGTACAAGTACTGTAGCCGTAAATGATATAAATGGGGATGGTTTTTTGGACCTATTTATAGGGGGAAGAATAATACCAGGCAGATATCCTGAAACACCAGATAGTTATATATTGATGAATGATGGTAATGGCAGATTTACGGACCAGATTGAAACCATTGCACCCGAATTGCAAAAGATAGGAATGGTTACCGATGCTGTATGGGCAGATATTGATAATGATAATCACCAAGACCTCATTGTCCTTGGCGAATGGATGCCGATTTCTGTGTTTATAAATAAGAATGGTAAACTTGAGAATTCAACAGCCACCTATTTTAACGAACCCTTAAGTGGTTTATGGAATACCTTACAACTTGGTGATGTGAATAATGACGGTAGAATTGATATCCTGGCAGGGAATATGGGCACGAACACACAATTTAAAGTATCTTCATCGGAACCGGCAGAAATGTATTTTGACGATTTTGACAATAATGGTTCTGTTGATCCCATTTTCTGCTTTTATATACAGGGCGAAAGTTATCCCTATCTTACTCGGGATGAACTTTTGGGTCAATTGGCAAACCTACGTTCCAAATTTACAAGTTATAAGGACTACGCCGATGCCCAGCTCCAAGATATCTTTAGTGCCGATGAACTAAAAGGCGCTAATAAATTAACCGCAAACCGAATGGAAACCACCCTTTTATTGAGTGGCCCGGAAGGAAAATTTACAATTGCGGCATTACCCGAGCAAGCACAATATTCCCCTATATATGCTATTAATCTATATGATTGGAATGCAGATGGCAATATCGATATCCTGCTTTTGGGAAATAATCATTTTTTTAAGTTAAGATTGGGCAAATTTGATGCGAATTACGGAACTTTGTTATTGGGTAATGGCAAAGGTGAATTCAGATATTTGAATCAGATCGAATCTGGTTTGGATATAAGAGGGGCGGTCAAAAGTTCATTGTTGATTGAAGATAGATTATTTCTGGGAATAAATGATAATTCCCTTAAAACATACCAATTTTCAAAATGAAACAGTTGAAATGAAAATAGTACATATCAGAAACCTTGGCATATTTTTTCTTTCCTTACTCTTTATAAATTTAAGTTGTTCCAAAAAACAGATCATCGAACTCCAAGAACAGGATGTTGCCCTAAAATGGGCAAAAATGTCCTTATTCATTACCCAATACACTCCCGCAAATTCCCCCACTTATGCATCCAGGGCCTTTGGCTATATAGGCTTGACCATGTATGAATCTGTAGTCAACGGATTTGAGTCACACAATTCAATGGCAGGACAATTAAATGGTTTAAGCGACCTACCTCAGCCAGAAGAAAATAAACCCTACGATTGGGTGCTCTCGTTAAATGCCGCACAGGCGGCTATTCTCAAGAATGTATATATGCAAACTTCTGATGAGAACAAACTTCGCATTGACTCCTTGGAACGCGTGATTTATGACCATTTCAAAACGAATCATGAAGACAAAAAAACTGTGGAACGCTCTGTTGCTTATGGCAGAGCTATCGCCGAAACCATATTTGAGTGGTCAAAAACCGATGGTGGACATAGAGGGTACCTATACAACTTTGACAAGAATATGGTACACCCCAATAGACCCGGTTCCTGGAAACCACCGCTATTCGCCCAATCATTTAGTCACCTGCCTTTGCATCCACATTGGGGAAAGAACAGGACTTTCTTAAAACAGAATTCAGGGCTTGCTACCCCTGAGATAATTCCTTACGACACACTACCAGGCTCACCCTACTACAATGAATTCTTGCAAGTATATGAGAAAGATAAAATTCTAACCCAAGAGGAAAAAGAAACTGCCATATGGTGGGGCGATGATCCCGATGTTTCCTTTACTCCACCAGGGCATTCATATTACATAGCAACATTGGCCATAGAAAAAGCACAACCATCGTTGATAGAATGTGCCGAGACCTATGCCAAAGTAAGCCTCTCGGTTGCCGATGCCTTTATCAATTGCTGGAAGTGGAAATATCATTTTTTCTCTGAACGTCCCAACACCTTTATCCCCAAGTATATTGACCAGGAATGGGAGTCCTTTTGGCCAGACCCTCCATTTCCTTGTTTCCCTTCAGGTCATGCAATCCAAGCTGCCGCTGCCGCTGTTGCTTTGCAAGATATTTATGGGGATAATTTTGGTTTCGTGGATAGAGCGCATGAAGGCAGGGAGCGTGATGAAGTTAGGGAAACCGACTTCGTGATAAGATCTTTCGATTCGTTCTGGGCAGCGGCTCAGGAAACTGCAGATTCCCGATTCTACGGAGGCATCCATACTGCACAGGACAATACCGTTGGTTTGGAAGAAGGAACAAGAATCGCACAAAATGTAATTGCGTTAAACTGGAAGAACTAACAAGAATGAAATTAAGCCCCATCGGTATTGGTCTTTTGATTTTCTTTTTCTTTCCCCTCTATGGATTATTTGCACAGACCACATTTACAGACATCACTGAAGAATCTGGCATTGACCATTATTTCCAAGTTTATGAAGGTACTTTTGGAGGAGGAGCAGTTGCTTTTGATATCAACAATGATGGTTTTGAAGATCTATTCCTAACCAGTGGAACAGAAGAAGATGCCTTGTATTTGAACAATGGCAATGGTTCCTTTAAAAATATTTATAAAAATTCAGGCCTGGGTATCACCAAAAACTTTGTAACCCAAGGCGCGGTAAGTGCAGATGTTGATAGAGATGGGTACAGAGACCTTTTTATTACCACCATTAATACCACAGATAGCACCAACCTTATCCCGAGGGCAAAAAACCTGCTTTTTTTGAACAATGGGGATATGACTTTTAGGGATGCCACGACCGAATATAAAATAGATCAATTGAACTCGTTCAGCACTGGGCCAAGTTTTGGGGATATAAATGCCGACGGTTATCCAGATCTATATATTGGGAATTATTTCCTTGAATTTGAGGGTACACTAGGCGTGCTGAAAGATGCTACCATTGTAAGTGCGAATCAGACCGCCAAAGGTTATTTATTACTCAATAAAAAAGGGAAGTATTTTGAAAATGTTTATGAGGATTATGGTTTGAATCATAGGGGTTTTGGTTTTGGCGCATTATTTACCGACTTTGATAATGATGGGGATCAAGATTTATTGGTAAACCACGACTTTGGTTATAAGGCAGTACCTAATTTTTTGTACGAAAATCGATATCCTAGAAAATCATTCCGCGATCTTAGTGAAACCTATGCTATGGACCTCAAGGAGAATGCGATGGGTTCTGCCGTTGGTGATTATAACAATGATGGGCTATTGGATTATTATGTAACGAACATAAAATTCAATTTATTGATGGAAAACCAGGGAGCTGGCAATGCTTTTATAGATAGGGCCAAAGAACTGGGTGCGTATAGCTTTGCTATTAGTTGGGGGGCCAATTTCGCTGATTTTGACCTAGATGGGGACCTGGACCTTTATGTTTCCAATGGTGATTTAAATCCGAATTGTACTCCCATGGGTAATTTCTATTTTGAGAACAACAATGGCAAATTCACTGAAAAAGGGCGTGCAACTGGGGTAAATGATTACGGTGTTGGGCGAGGATCTATAGTTTTCGATATTGAAAATGACGGTGATTTGGATTTGTTGGTCGTAAATCAAAAACCTGTTCAGGATTATCCCATTGTGTCAACCACGAGACTTTTGAGGAATGACCAAAAAGGGGGGAATTGGATAAAAGTTGCCCTAAAAGGAATAAAGTCAGAGACCAACGGAATAGGATCAAAAGTAGAAATTGTTATAGGGAAAACGAAGATGTTACGCGAGATCGACGGTGGTGGATCCAGCCATTTATCCCAAAATTCGATGATGGCCCATTTTGGGCTCGGTAAGGCAAAAAAAATAGATTCGGTAATTGTTACTTGGGTTGGTGGCAAGAAACAGATTTTACTTGATCAAAATAGCAACCAAGTGTTGACCATAAGAGAGATTGAAGACAGGAAACCTTTGGGTTTATATGTTTTAAGCTCCGTCATACTCGTAGCCCTGTTAATGGTATTTTATAAGGTAAGGAAAAGAAAGTCAGGCAAAATTGCTTGAAGGAAAATACAGCTATCCGAAAATAGCTAAACGTCACGGCGCATTAATCCTTCCCCAAATTCACGAAGCATGCTTTTCTTATCTTCCGATATTTTCAGCTTTTCAAGAAGAGTAAAGGCCTTTTGAGTGTATTTCTGAATTTCCAATTTTGTTTGTTCAACCGCGCCGGTGAGTTTAAAAATTTCCTTGACTGATTTTATCTTATCCGATGGATCTTGAGGTTGTATGGAATATAAATCCAACAATTTTTTTTGTTGTAATGGCCCACCTTTGTCTAGTGCAGTAAGGTATAAAATGGTCTTCTTGTTTTCAATGATGTCACCCCCTACTTGCTTACCAAATGATTTTGGGTCGCCAAAAGCATCCAAATAATCGTCCTGTAATTGAAAGGCAATACCTAAATTCTTCCCAAATTCGTATATACGGTCTTGGTCAAGTACTGTCGCCTTTGCAATAATTCCTCCCATTTTCATCGCTGCACCCACAAGGACGGCGGTTTTGAATTCGATCATCTTTAAATACTCAGGAATGGAAACATTTTCACGCCTCTCGAAATCAATGTCATATTGTTGGCCTTCACAGACTTCCAAGGCGGTTTTACTGAACAAATGGGCTAATTCACTAAAGGTATCGTTCTCATAATTTTCAAAGAGTTGGTACGCAAGAATAAGCATTGCGTCACCAGATAAAATCCCTGTGTTCAAATCCCATTTTTCATGAACAGTTTGCTCGCCTCTTCTCAAAGGAGCATCATCCATAATATCATCATGAACCAATGAAAAGTTATGGAAGATTTCTATGGCCAAAGCTGCATGCATGGCCCTCTTGAACCCAGCCCCAAAAATTTCAGTGGTCAATAAAGTGAGGACCGGTCGTAAACGCTTCCCGCCTAATCCTAAAATATAGGATATAGGTTCATACAGATTTACTGGCTCTTTGATATTTGTTTTTTGTTCCAAATAAGAGACAAATTCATTTCGATAATGCTCTATTGAATGCATTGTAGCTCGTTTTTGACAAAAATACATCCATTTTAACAAAACTCGCCTGTATGTTCCATTTCAAAAACAATGCGCCTAAAATAAATCCATATAAAATGCAATAGTTTTGAAAAGTATCGTCTATTATATTGAAGCTATGCTTTAAATGCCTTTTGAATGAGTGCAGAAACAGACAATTATAACAATTTAAGAGTTTTCTTTAATGAAGAATATCATTCATTAAAAGCATATGCCAAATCAAAAATTGATAATGCCGCGGACAGGGATGCCGAAGATATCGTACAAGATGTAGCGTTAAAACTTTTTTCCCGGGCCAATAATTTATCCCCAATCAATAACATAGCAGGTTTTGTCTACAATTCATTAAGGAATAAGATCATTGACAATCACCGGGTCAAAAAAGAAAGAATTGATATTGAAAAGGAATTGGAATCAAGGTTGATTGAATTTACGGAGCTCTTATACGGTAAATCGGCCAATGCCTATTCCGATAAAATGAAAAATGAACTAAAAAAGGCGATTATGAGCTTAAAACCACTTTATAAAAATATAATTATTGCTATCGATTTCGAAGGATTTTCATACAAGGAGGTATCCAATGAAACAGGTATTCCTGTAGGCACTTTAATGTCAAGACGACATCGTGCGATCTCACTCCTTTTCAACGAATTAAAAACAAAAAGAAGTATTAACTAAAATCAAAATAAAATGTCAGAATATATTGAACACCGAATAAAAGGTAAGGCAGAACGATTCTTTAAAGGATTTTTTAAAGTATTAATAGGAGGAATCATAGTAATTATCTTGATTTTGCTCTTTGGGTACATTACCATGCGATTATGGAATTGGCTAATGCCGGAAATATTCGGATTAGGGGCAATTAGCTACTGGCATGCCCTTGGTATATTAATTCTCGCAAAAATTCTTTTTGGGGGATTTGGCGACCATAAATCAAATAGAAGCAAAAGAAAATCAAAAAAAAGGTGCAAGCCAAGTACTAATAAGACTTTTAAAAATGATTTCTCAAACTGGAAATACTATGACAGGTTTTGGGAGGATCAAGGTGAAAAGGCCTTTGAGGAATATGTGAAACAAAAACAATCCGAGGATGAATCGGAATAGGTCAACCTCAATATCTTTAGGCCAAGAACTTCTTTCGGTAGGGATTCAAGAATGGACAATGTTAAAAAATTGTAAAACTTTGGAAACTTTTTATGTTTTTTAAGTTTCCGCTGTATATTTGCCCCCTTATTGAAAAGGGTAAATGAAAGAAAAGATTTTACATAAAGCGACCGACATGTTCTTGAATCTGGGGTTTAAAAGTGTAACCATGGATGATCTGGCCCATGAATTGGGAATATCAAAAAAAACAATTTATACGCATTTCGCGAATAAGACCAAATTGGTAGAAGAATGTACAAGGCACTTATTCTGTTCCATTTCAGAAGGCATTGATCATATCTGTTCCTTACATAAGAACCCGATCGAAGAATTATACGAAATAAAGAGGTTTGCCTTATTGCATTTAAAAAACGAGAAAGCCTCACCGCAATATCAGCTTCAAAAATACTATCCTAGAATATATGAAAGCATTAAAAAGCAGCAATTTGAGCTAATGCAAGATTGTGTTTTGGTCAATTTAAAAAAAGGAATCGCTATAGGTATCTATAGGGATAACTTGAATATCGACTTTGTTTCGAGGATCTATTTTTCAGGTATCACCAGTATAAAAGACCAACATTTGTTTCCTGTAACAAAGTTCCCAATTGTTAGCCTTATGGACGAATATATAGAATATCATCTAAGGGGTATAATAACCCTGAAAGGACGTCAGATATTAAATCAAATAATCAACTCAAATCAAGAATAGATGAGAATCCGATTTTTATCAATAGTTGCCCTATTGGTTATGGCGGCTGGTCATGCCCAAGAGCAACCCGGTAGTTTTTCATTGGATGAGGCCATTGCC
>JAHHKH010000363.1 GCA_018679695.1 Maribacter sp. | reverse complement strand
GATATAACTCAATTCCTCCAAATGTACAGGCTTCTTGGGCTGGTGAATCATATGCAAAGAAACTCACTTCACCACAGAATGCGGAAAGGCATCTCCAGATGGTCATCGAGGAGATGGAAAAAAATAACATCAAGCTGGGTGTAATCAGCAGTACAAGCTTAGAAGCACTCAAAAAATGGAAAGCCACCGCACCTGAATTGATTTTGACCGGGATCCAAACCAATGAACTTGGTCGACCGATCCTGTCTTCAGATTCCCTAAAGATCCTATTCGAAAAGGGGGAAGTGGACATTTTAGGCGAACTGGGGTTCCAATACTTTGGGTTAGCACCCGATGTTCCAATGATGGCCCCCTACTATAAAATAGCTGAAGAGCATGGTATACCAGTTTGTTTACATACAGGATTAGGTCCCCCGGGAGGACCACACAGCTTTGCGCCAAAATTCAGAACAACCCTTGGTAAACCCACCCTATTTGAGCCCGTATTGGTCAAACATCCTAATCTAAAGGCTTTTTTAGCCCATGCCGGTTATCCTTATATCCAGGAAACCATTGCTGTGATGTATATCTACCCTGAGTTATATACTGATATTGGTGTGTTGACTTGGGCATTGCCTGTACAAGCCTTTTATTCTACCCTAAAGCAGCTCATGGATGCCGGTTTTGGCAAGCGCATCATGTTTGGATCTGACCAGATGATGTGGCCGGGTGCTATTTCCATTGCGGTTAAAACAGTTAAAGAATCACCATTCCTTTCAGTAAGCGAAAAAAGAGACATACTCTATAATAATGCTGCCCGCTTTTTGGAACTTTCCCCTGAGGTAATATCAAGTCACCAAAAATGATGAATACTTTGATTCTGATGCTAACCCTATATATAGAACATAGCCATAAATGGCTATATTCAAAATTCCCATTAAAAACAAAAATCAAACCTGCGCGGAATGAAACAAAGCAATATCCCGACTATGTTTCATATACTAGGACGTTAGCCTTTATATTAACCAACCAACAGACCAAATAATACCCTACCCCCTTGTCACTATTTACTTTGACAGTAATGTATTCTAATATGATAAAGCTAATCATTCCTAATTCAATAGCATTAAAACAGCTATAACGCTAAAAAATATGGGGGTCTAGTTTCTAAGTAGATTTTACTTGCTATCTTAGTTTTCATAAGTGGGAGTTCATAAATAACTATATCCTGTTATTAGTGACCATTAAAACGATAAATGAACATAATAATTAACCTAAACTTTATGCACTATGCCATTTTTTAAATCAATAGAAGAACAAGACAAAGTTCCTCATGCCTTTGCGAAATTCAATACTGGAGTCGAAAGACCTTTAATTGACTTACATCAAATATTAATGAGAAGTGATGATTCTCCTTTTTCCGTTGCTCAAAGAGAGTTGTTGGCAGCATATGTCTCAGGTACCAATGCTTGTAAGTATTGTACAGGGGCCCATTCTGCAACTGCAATGGAATTTGGTGTTGAAGAATCACTGATTAAAGGGCTACTTGAAGATATTGAAACAGCAAAGATTGACGAAAAAATGAAGCCGATATTTAAATATCTTAAAAAGTTAACGCTTGATCCTACCAAAATGATTCAGTCTGATGCTGATGCTGTTTTTAACGCAGGCTGGTCAGAAAGAGCGCTGTATGATGCTATTATCATTTGCTGTACCTGGAGTTTTATGAATCGTTTTGTGGAGGGACTTGGTTTAAGTGTAGTTCCAGAACAATTTGCCATGGAAGGAAAGATGCTGAAAGGCGGATATGATGGGATTTTCAAAATGTTTGATTTAAAATAAATTTAGTTAATAGTTGTAATTCATAGCTGCCTATTCCCTGCACTATCCTGAATTTTTGAAAGACCAACGAACACTAATACCGTTTTCGCAGTAGTCTCAACCCAAAAAATGCATTCCCCTACACTTTTGTAAACATATTCTATTAAAATTAATTTTCGATCCGATTATTTTTATTCCACCACAAATGATCCACGCAGGGAAATTGGCTTGCCATAGGTTGTAAACCCTTCCAATACCATTTCATATTCCCCTGGGATATCGGAGGTGTAAAACTCAAATGTTTCCTCGCTATCCTGAATTGTAACCTGCGGTTCCCATAACAATTGATATCTAAAATCGGGTATGCGGTCGTATTCAGCTACTTTTTCCTCGTCATATTGCTGTCTAAAATAATTCTTTTTTGCCGCAGGTAGCGATAAGGGGATTTTGGCAATCCTCGCTTCTGGAACCGTTTCCAAAAAATTGCCCTCAAAAGTTTCGATTGCAACCATTCCATGATATTTCGTGGAACCCATGACCAAGGGATCTCTTAAAATACTCAGCTTTTCAATGGTAGTTGCATTGAAATCAAGCAGTTCGTTATGGTTTGGAATAAACACACCGTCAACTAAAACCAAAGGTGGGTCGTTTGCATATTCATTTTCATAGGATTCAATATCCTCCTTCACCCAAAAAGTATACCTACCGTCATCCAACCGCTTAACCCAAACATTTTCTACAATTTCAACCAAGGTCTCACGAAGTGTTTTAAACCGGGTAAATTCATCAAGAACAAACACCTCAGGAATACCCCCGTCAAAGGGGTCCTTTCTATCGATTGAAATTACTGAATCGGGTTTAGCGCCATAGTACGCATTTTCAATTTGATTGTGAACACTTCTTTCCAATAGGTAATTTTGAATTTCTTGATCAATGGTATAGCCTGCGAAATCTATTTTATCATAATCAATTTCTTTTTTACTCAAGAACTGGATGGTATACCCTTTCGGATCTACATCCAGGAC
>JAHHKH010000361.1 GCA_018679695.1 Maribacter sp. | reverse complement strand
GCAATAAAGTCAGTTGAAAATGTAATTACGCCGTTCATACAGAAATTGACCATTTCCGGTATCTATAAAAAGGGAAATAATGTTCCATTAACTGGCCCTGAAATTGTAACCCTAATGGAATTCAATCTTTTTGGTGGAATAATCACCAAAGTGAATGATGATAATATCGAAATTACTATAAGGGGAAAGGCGGTGATGGCTGAATTATTTGAAGCCTCAACGGATGTTAATGAGCTTCAAGGGGTATGCGATAACTAAATAGTCACTATTATCATTCACGCCTTCTTTTAATATAGGCATATGAAACAAGATTTTTCGTTAAAAAGGGAACAACTTTACCATTTTGTTGTTCCCTTTTATTTATACCTGTCTAATAATCTAATCCCTCAAAATACTCCTAGAAATAACGATTTTCTGTATCTCAGATGTACCCTCATAAATCTGGGTGATTTTGGCATCGCGCATTAAGCGCTCTACATGATAATCTTTAACAAAACCATTTCCGCCATGAATTTGTACAGCTTCTACTGTTGTTTCCATTGCTACTTGGGATGCATAAAGCTTCGCCATTGCACTGGACAGATCATAGTTGCCGCCATTGTCCTTATCATTGGCTGCTTTGTATACCAATAACCTTGCTGCTTCAATTTGGGTATGCATATCGGCCAACTTAAATGCAATGGCCTGATGGTTTGCAATTTCGGTACCAAATGCTTTGCGTTCTTTTGAATATTTCTTAGCGAGTTCATAAGCCCCTGCAGCAATCCCCAGGGCTTGTGCCGCTATCCCTATTCTACCTCCAGATAGGGTTTTCATAGCAAACTTAAAACCAAATCCGTCATCACCGATTCGATTTTCCTTGGGTATTTTAACATCATTGAAATTCAAGGAGTGGGTATCGCTACCACGTATGCCCAATTTATTCTCTTTTGGGCCAATCTCGAATCCTTCCATCCCTTTCTCCACTATTAAGGCATTTATGCCCTTGTGCCCTTTTTCCCTATCGGTCTGGGCAATTACCAAATACACTTCTGCCGTACTACCGTTGGTAATCCAGTTTTTAGTGCCATTTAAAATATAATGGTCCCCTTTATCAATGGCAGTGGTCTTTTGTGAGGTCGCATCACTACCTGCCTCTGGCTCGGAAAGACAGAAGGCACCTATGATCTCACCTGTTGCCAGTCGAGTCAAGTATTTTTGCTTTTGGGCTTCGCTACCATAAGCTTCAAGCCCCCAGCAAACCAGTGAATTGTTCACTGAAACCACAACTGATGCCGAAGCATCGATTTTTGACAATTCTTCCATAACAAGAGCATAGGAAACAGTGTCTAATCCACTTCCTCCGTATTTAGGGTCGACCATCATTCCCATAAAACCGAGTTCCCCCATTTTTTTCACCTGTTCTGTAGGAAATTTTTGTGCATCATCACGTTCGATAACCCCAGGTAAAAGCTCGTTTTGGGCGAAATCACGGGCAGCTTCCTGGATCATTAACTGCTCTTCAGATAAGGAGAAATCCATAAACAGAAATTTAAATTAGACGTAACAAATATACAGCTATGTTATAAAATCCCCGTTGATTTTAAAAGTTGTTTTAACCGTTTAATTATTTATAGTTTAGATGGGATAATAGCTATTTTTTAATTTCAGTATTTTATATTTGTTTAAGTAATTCTGCAATTTGATTTAAACTAAAAATTATGAGACAGCACTAACCCTTGTGTGGATTTATTTGTTGGAATATTAGAAATAAAAAATGATGTCGCATAATTATTTAAAAATCAAATAAAATGAAGAAACTTCTTCAAGCATACGAGAATAAGCAACCGGAAATAGTCTTTAAATGGAAGGATCCAGAAACCGAGGCCGAAGGGTGGACAGTAATAAATTCACTGAGAGGTGGTGCTGCGGGCGGAGGAACAAGAATGAGGGAAGGTTTGGATTTAAATGAAGTATTGTCTTTGGCAAAGACCATGGAAGTGAAATTTACGGTTTCCGGCCCTCCCATCGGCGGGGCAAAGTCCGGGATTAATTTTAACCCCCATGACCCAAGGAAAAGAGGCGTTTTAGAGCGATGGTATAGCGCTGTATCCCCTCTTTTAAAAAGTTATTATGGTACAGGTGGGGATTTAAATGTTGATGAAACCCATGAAGTAATACCTATCACGGAAGATGCTGGAGTATGGCATCCCCAAGAGGGAGTTTTCAACGGACATTTCAAACCGAGCGAAGCTGACAAGATCAATCGCATAGGTCAATTGCGACTTGGGGTTATTAAACCCATAGAGAGTCCTCTGTATACTCCGGATGTTAGCAGAAAATATACGGTAGCCGATATGATTACAGGATATGGGGTGGCAGAGGCCGTGCGCCATTATTACGATATATTTGGGGGAAATGTAATGGGCAAAAAGGCTGTTGTTCAGGGATTTGGAAATGTAGGTGGTGCGGCTGCTTTTTATTTGGCCCAAATGGGAGCTAGAATAGTGGGAATTTTAGATCGAACCGGAGGTGTTATCAATGAAGATGGATTCACTTTTGAGGAAATCAAGGAATTTTTCCTGAATAAGCATGGCAATAACCTAATGGCTAGCGCCGACCAAATGATTCCTTTTGATGAAATTAAAGAGCGAATATGGACATTACAGACCGAAATATTTGCGCCTTGCGCAGCTTCCAGGCTCATTACCAAAGATCAAATTAAACAAATGATCGATACAGGCTTAGAGGTAATCTCATGCGGGGCCAATGTACCTTTCGCCGATAAGGAAATTTTCTTTGGACCTATAATGGAATATACCGACGGCAGGGTTAGTCTTATTCCAGACTTTATTTCGAACTGTGGTATGGCAAGGGTTTTTGCTTATTTCATGGAAAAAAGAGTGGGGATGGATGACGATTTGATATTTAAAGATACTTCAGATACCATCAGAAAGGCAATTTTGAATATCTTTAAGGAAAATCACACTAAACTTAATTTGAGTGAAACCGGATTTGAAATTGCCTTAAAGCAATTAATTTAAATTAAACCAACTGAATATGGAAACCATTATTATTATCGTTTTTTTAGCAGGATATCTCGCTATAACCCTTGAGCACAATCTCAAAATTGACAAACTGATTCCAGCCTTGGCCATGATGGCCATTTTATGGGCAATTATTGCCTTGGCACATATGGATGTTTTCGAAGTTAATGCAGAATTACGTGAGCTCGAACCTTCGCATATTGATGAGATACTGTTGCATCATTTAGGAAAAACGGCTGAAATATTAGTGTTCTTACTAGGTGCAATGACCATAGTTGAAATCATCGATTATTTTGATGGTTTTGCAACCATTAAAGGATTTATCAGAACAAAGAGCAAAGGCAAACTACTTTGGCTGTTTTCAATTTTGGCCTTTATACTATCGGCGATTATAGATAACCTTACGGCAACAATCGTTCTTGTTACTATTTTACAGAAAGTGATTATAGATCGTAGCACGAGATTATGGTTTGCGGGTATGATTATCATTGCAGCCAATGCTGGTGGTGCCTGGTCTCCAATCGGTGATGTAACCACTACAATGTTGTGGATAGCCAATAAGGTTACGGCTGTTGAATTGATCAAACATGTCTTGATTCCTTCAATCTTGTGTATGGTGGTGCCAGTATTGTTTGCAGCCAGATTCAAAGCCTTTAAGGGCAATATCAAAAGCGACATTGATAGTCTTGAAGCCCCGAAATCACCATTTGGCTCAACCATGCTGTATTTAGGTCTTGGCTCAATAGTATTCGTTCCTTTTTTCAAAACAATTACCCATTTACCTCCTTATGTGGGAATGATGCTTTCCTTGGC
>JAHHKH010000360.1 GCA_018679695.1 Maribacter sp. | reverse complement strand
CTAAATTGGTAGCAGTAAGGGTAATACTGGTGGTATTTTTTATAATATCGATGCTGCGCCCAGCAGGACCATAGGCAATCTCACGTTGCAATACCGCTGTTGGTTCTGGATCCATTTGAAAGAGTTCGGTATCCAAAATCGTCCCCGCATCATCTACAAACTGAATTTGGATTTCAATGGGCTTACTTGTTGTATTTTCAACCTCATACCTCAAAATACCTTCCAATACGCGTTCTGAAAAAATATCTTCCGCAAAAGCATCGAATTTGAAATTTTGTGAATAGGTATTCAAACCTGTTACCAGATTAATTGTCCTTTCAGGGACCTCTAGGTAGAGGATGCTAGCTTCATAAGTTGGCGTAATGGTCAAGTCTTCATATTGATTGAAATCCTGTTCCTCAATGCAGGAAATCTGCAATACAAATGCAATTAGAACCGCTAAAAAAGTACTAATGTTTTTCATTTTGCATAAGTTATACCTTCTATGACACATAGTAAGGAACTATTGCTATACTAATATAACTCTACAAAAAGCTTTTTATTTCACTTAAATCGTGAATCATATGGCAAATTTCGTGCTTGGGATCATTATGGGCGTTAAAGTGCAAAGTATGCAGACCAACAGCTTTAGCGCCCAGGATATCGGCCTCAAGGCTATCCCCAATCATTATAGCATTTTCCGAGGTTGTATTGGCGCTATTTAAAGCCAAATGAAAAATTATGGGATTTGGCTTTTTTACCCCCGCCATTTCGGAGTTTATAATTTGGTCAAAGTAATCCCTGATTTTGGCATTCACCATTTTCTTTTCCTGAATTTCCTGAAAACCGTTGGTAATAATATGAAGTTTATATTTGGGCTTCAAATACTCCAATACCTCAATTGTATTGGGCAGTAGGTGATTATAGGACGATAAATATCTTATATAATCAATGGCCAATTGATCGATGATTTCATCTGACACCGTATATTTTAATTCGTCGAAAACGGTTTTCAATCGCTGATAACGCAATTCGGTTTTCGATATTTTTTCTTCGCGGTACAACTTCCAAAATGCCAGGTTGATTGGGATATAAATCTCCAGGAAATCAGGTAGGTCAACCCTTACATCGTGTTTTTCCAATATCTTTTCGAAAGTGAGTGCTGAGTTTCTCTCAAAATCCCATAGGGTATGATCTAAATCAAAGAAAACATCTGAAACCTTATCTCTAAACATGATATTTTTTTACGATGGTTGCATAGGTCTCTTTCCAATTTATTTTGTGATCCGTACCTAAAAGTTCATTGGAAAATACAGAAATGAAATCCCCATTTACTTTTTTGACCTCTTTGTACAACGATCCAACCTTTTCCAATATGTCATTCATCTTAGTATCTTCATGCAGCGCATAATCATGAAAAGCAAACGAATGTACCCTGATAGGCTGTTGTAATTCCATGTTGATGTCATACAAGTAAAACGGAAATGAAGTACCAGCCCTAAAACCAATTTCATGGGTATATCCCATGGTGAAATCATCGGTAAATCCAGCTTCCACCAAATTGCGATACGTATGGGGAAAATCTACCCTATTATATCTCATTCTCGAATAATCAACTTGCCTATTTATAACGCCTTCCAAGTTTTTCTTCTCTTTCTTAAGCAACTCGGTATCATCGAATGAACTATAAGAGGTGGCCAATGCAACCTTACAATAATCAGCAATCGATTTAATCAAAAACCTGAAGTTGTTGTTATTTGGAGATACATTTTTATCGTAGGTCGAATAGGAAGCGAACTGAAAAAAGAATATACAGTTTAAATCATACCGCTTTTTGGTTTCGATTAAAAATGCAAAATTATTGTAAGGGTCTCTTTTAGGGTTAAACCATACCCCAATTCTCGTCAAAAGACGTCTTATTCTAAAATTACCCAAATCCATCAAAAAACCAGCCAAACTCCTTGTAAATCCCCTATGGGCATAACAATGTGATGCGGTAACATCTATTATCGAAGTGTAGGAATACGATTTATGTTTAACTTTTATATCTGGAAAACGCTCCAATAATCTGTCCAATAACTTGTTGGCCCAAATGTCCACCACGGGAAGTCTTAAAAAGTCATTCTTAAATGCCAAGCTATCTTTTGGGGAAAACCTGCCATGTTTATCCTTTACATGCGGCAAATATTCCTCATACCTTGATAATAGGTAAAAACTGGCCGAAAAAATATCATAAGGAACTGAACTGTCTTCACCTGCGGTAAAAAAACAAGGGACTCCTTCCCAATCGGCAACATTGATCTGAATATCATTGATTCCATGCTCAAAAAGTAAGTCATTGCTTCTAACAAAAAATTCGTTTTGCAACGGTTTTTTGGTATACGTAATTTTTGCCCCTGAATGCTTTATAAAATCTTCTACTTTCGTTGTAAACGAAATTTCAATGCCTAATATCCGTGTAAATACCTGACGCATGATGTAACTAAATCGCGGTGTAATTTTATGCGTGTAGATCAGTAGCATTCGTACAATAATCGTTGTGAATTATAAAATGGAATTATCTGCAAAACTAAAGTAATCCTTTTGGGTAATAATCAAATGATCTAAAACTTTTATATCCAAGGCAACAGCCGCCCTTTTGAGCTTCCCCGTTATTTGCTTATCGGCCTCACTGGGTTTTAAACCCCCTGAAGGGTGGTTATGTGCCAAAATCAATGCTACAGCACCCAACTCCAACGCCTGTTTCATTACCAACCGCACATCGACCAACGTTCCTGTAATGCCACCCTTACTCAATTGGGCCGTATGCATCACCTTATTGGAATTGTTCAAATAAACAATCCAAAATTCCTCATGGGGTAATTCTCCCATACCCGGTTGCAATAGTTCAAAAGCGTCCTTGCTACTCGATATTATTGTGATTTTCAGGGCCTTCTCCCCTCTTCTTCTACGCCCAATTTCCAAAGCAGCGGAAATAGCAACTGCTTTGGCCTCCCCTATTCCCTTAAATTGCATCAACTGCCTAATCGAAAGTTTTCCAAGTTCATTTAGATTGTTATTCACAGAAGCTAAAATACGTTTAGACAATTCTACCGCACTTTCATTTTTACTGCCCGAGCCTATCAAAATAGCTATTAATTCGGCATCTGATAAGATGGCCTTGCCTTTGCGCACCATTTTTTCCCTAGGTTTGTCATCATCTGACCAATGTTTAATGGAAAATGAGGTTGACTTTTGTTGCATACGTTAAAGATAATCAACAATTATTTTTATTGTAAATTTCAAACAGAAATTCAAAACCTGTGAAATGAATTCGATTTTTGATGAAAAGTCATATCATGAAATTGTAAACAGAGTCAATAAATTGCACTCGAATTCAAAAGGGGAATGGGGTAAAATGACGGTTGGTCAAATGGTATGGCATTGTCAAATTCCGCTAAAAGTGGCCATTAAGAACAAGAAGACCAACAAAAAAGGAAATCCGATTATACGTTGGTTCTTTCAAAAATCGCTCTATAACGATAAACCTTGGCGCAAAAACCTACCAACATCTTCGTTCGCGAAGGCCAAGGTAGACAAAGATTTTACAACTGAATTTATAGTCTTGAAAAGGCTTATCGATGAAATCTATGAGGTAAGAAATCGTAAAGCATGGAATCCACATCCAATTTTCGGCACATTAACACCTCAACGATGGGGTCAAATGCAGTACAAACACTTAGACCATCATTTACGACAATTCGGGGTATGAACTTGGTTAAAAGGATTTTCATCAAGTATCGAATCTTGGTGCTCAATTTTGAAGGAAGTATCATTTACCATGCGGGTTTCTTCCAATATCGCGTTCGAAATGCCCAGCATAAAAGCTATCATCAATACGGAAGCCCTTCGCTTTAAAAAGTTCATTCTATTTTTTCGACACACAGGCATAATCAAGAATTACCTTATAAATCCATTTCAAATAACGTTCCATTTAAACCACCGATGACAAAACTGCAGTAGCCTTTCGTTTTAATCCATGATCAATTCCTTAACAGCCTCTAAATCAAGTCCGCCATAATTTCCGGAACTCATTAAGAGCAAAACAGAATTCGCATATCCCTGACCAAAAACAAAATTTCTGAAAGCACTGGCTTCCGTGAATATTTTTAGATCCTTACGTTCAAATGCCTCTGCTATCTGTTTTGGAGTTACTTCCTTGAGCTTCTTTATTTTTACAGATTCCGGTAAATAGAAGACAATGGCCTCATCTGCAGCATCCAACGCCCCTTCGTATTCCTTCAAAAAATCGGCATTGAAACTGCTATAGGTATGCAATTCCAAACAAGCGATTAATTTTCTGTTTGGATATTGCTCTTTAACAGCAGCGGTCGTTGCAGTAACCTTACTTGGAGAATGGGCAAAGTCCTTAAACGCTATGGCACTTTTGCCTTCAGCTATTTTTTCCAATCGTTTCGAAGCCCCGGAAAAAGTAGCTATGGCTTCATAGAAATCACCTTCATCAACGCCCATATTTTGACAGATCCATTTGGCTCCGGCCAAATTGCTCAGATTATGCTTACCGAATACCTCAATAGGCATTGGGCCTTCGGGTGTTTCCAATAGTGTTTGACCATTTTCAACTGAATAATCAGGAGTGCCATACGGAAATTTGCGAATTGCATTTTCAGAGGATTCTACAATATATTTCACTTCTTCATCCTCAATGTTGTAGGTGATGCTTCCACCTTTGACAATGCTCTCAGTGAAAACCTGGAATTGTTCAACATAATTTTCAAAAGTGGGAAATACATTAATATGATCCCAGGCAATTCCGCTCAATAAAGCAATATTGGGTTTGTACAAATGGAATTTTGGTCGTCTGTCAATTGGTGAAGACAAATACTCATCACCCTCCAATACAATAAAATCATTGTCCTCAGTTAAATGTACCATCCGGTCGAAACCATCAAGTTGGGCTCCAACCATATAATCTACTTCTAAATCGTGATAGTTAAGAACATGCAATATCATAGAAGTAATTGTAGTCTTGCCATGACTACCACCAATGACCACTCTAGTCTTATCTTTGGATTGCTCATATAGGAACTCTGGATACGAATATATGGTAAGCCCCAACTCTTGGGCCCTTAAAAGCTCAGGATTGTTTGGCTTCGCATGCATTCCGAGGATGACCGCATCTATTTCCTCATGTATTTTTTCCGGAAACCACCCAAACGTTCCTGGCAGTAGTCCTTCGTCAGCCAACCTACTTTTCGAAGGCTCAAAAATAACATCGTCACTTCCGGTGATGATATAGCCCTTATGGTGAAGCGCTAAAGCGAGATTGTGCATGGCACTGCCCCCAATAGCGATAAAGTGTATTTGCATGTAGCCTGAATTATTTCGTAAAGATAATGATTGGAAAGTGCTGCACAAACTCAATTAAAAACCCGGGCTTTCTTTTTATCTTAGTGCAATAAACCAATAGCTATGCATATTAAATTATCGGAAATAGAATCCAAGGAAATAATACCGGGATATCAAGGTAAACTCGTTCATACGCAAAATATGAGCTTGGCTTTCTGGGAGGTTGAACAAGGTGCTGAAGTACCAGAACATTCGCATAAGAATGAACAGGTAATGCAGGTTTTGGAAGGCAGATTCGAGTTTACCTTAAACGATAGTACCAATGTTTATGTTCCTGGTGATATAGTTATAATTGCCCCTCATATTCCACATAGTGGAAAGGCCTTGACTGCCTGTAAATTAATGGATGTTTTTAGTCCAACTCGGGAAGAATATAAATAATAAAAGACCATGATCATATCTTTAAAAGGAAAGAATGCTTTGGTTGGTGGTAGTAGTAAGGGCATAGGAAGAGCAATTGTCCAACAATTGGCAGAAAGTGGCGCCAATGTAACACTTATGGCGAGGAATGAGGATAAACTTAAAACCATAGTTGCCAATTTACCAACCTCAAATGGGCAAAAACATGATTATCTCCTAGTTGATTTCAATGAGTTTATTGCCTTTAAAAAAACGATTTCAAGTTATTTCGAGACCAATAACATAGATATTCTGATCAATAATACCCAAGGACCCAAAGCTGGAGGTGCAATGGACATGAATATCCCAGATTACCAGGAGGCATTTGATGTTTTGTTTAAAAGTGTCGTTTTAACGACCCAATTGGCACTCGAACAAATGATTAAAAAACAATGGGGACGTATTATAAATGTAGCCTCAATTTCAGTAAAAGAGCCTCTTTCCTATTTGGCCCTCTCTAACGCTATACGAGCTGCAATAGTCACTTGGGCCAAAACGCTGGCTACAGACGTGGCACCACATCGAATTACCGTAAACAGTATTTTAACAGGCTATTTTGACACAGAACGTATAAATGAACTTAATACCACTAAGGCACATAAATTGGGTATTTCAATTGATGAGGTCAGAAAAAATATGGAACAGCAGGTTCCTATAAAAAGAATCGGCAATCCCAAGGAATATGCTTTCCTTGTTGCTTTTTTAGCCTCAGAGCAAGCCTCCTATATCACAGGTACGCAAATTCCTATTGATGGTGGTTTATTAAAATCATTGTAGTCTTATGTCATTCCTGCTATGGCAGGAATCTAAAGAATCGCAAAGGCCTTAACCTTTTAAAGAAAGACATCCAATGAAAATTTTTCTTTTTGGCTGTTAACTCAATCAACCGGATCAATCCCTCATTTATTGTTGTCAATGGCATAGGTTTTGTAAACCTTTGTTATGTAATTTTATTATTATGAAATATTTAACCCTCATACTCTCCGTTATTCTATTTTCAAATATGGTACAATCCCAAAAAAACAATGAATCATATGACGAACTTTGGAAAAGTGTTCAAGAATTTGAGGGCGAAGCTCTTACGAAATCGGCGTTAACAGTGGTAGCCAAAATCTCAGAAAAGGCTAAAAGGGAAAAAAAATCTTCGCAAATTGTTAAGTCGCTTTTGTATTCTTCAAAGTATGCATTGGCATTGGAGGAAGATGCCCAATTGAAAATTGTCAGTGATTTTAAGCGTGAAATAGCAATAGCCAAATCTCCAACGAAAAATGTCTTGGAAAGTTATTTAGCCAATTTATACTGGCAATATTTTCAGCAAAACCGATATCAATTTTACAATAGAACCAAAACAGAGGCCAAGACAGATAGCATCGACTTTAGAACTTGGGATTTAACTACGCTATTCCAAGAAATCAGCATCCATTTTCAAAATTCCTTGATGAATGCCGCAGTTCTTCAAAAAGTCCGGGTTGATGATTTCAACACAATTCTTCAAAATCAAAAAGGTTCTGAAATATACCGACCTACACTTTACGATTTGCTGGCCCATACGGCATTGGTATTCTATAAAACTCCCGAAAATAATATTACACGCCCTGCCGATAAGTTCGAGATAGATGATCCGGACTTATTGTGTGAAAGCAATGCATTCATTAAACAAGTTATAGACACACTGGATATGACAGCCCTGCAATCGAAAGCACTTCACGTATATCAGGAATTACTGAAGTTTCATACTGACAAAAATAATCGTATTGCCTTGGTCGATGTGGATATAGAACGATTGAAATTCGTACATCAAAACGCTGTTTTTACCAATAAGGACCAGCAATATATTGAGGTATTAAAGAACGCTGCCCAGACTACCGCGCCGCAATTGGAATCTGGCCTTTATAGTTATGAAATTGCATTGCATTATAATCAGCAGGGCAATAGCTACGATGCTAAAACCAATACAAAGTACCAATGGAAACAAAAAGAAGCTGTTGCGTTGTGTGATCATATCATAAAGGAATTTCCAAAAAGTATAGCTGCAAAAAAATGCAAAGACCTCAAAGCTTCGATTTTTGAAAAAAGTCTTCAACTAAGGACTGAACAGTTCATCCCCATAAATACACCTTCGCGCCTATTGGTCACCTATAAAAACCATAACCGGCTCGATTTAAATGCGTACTACATTACCAAAGGGGATTTACAAAAACTTGGGAAGCTTTACCCTGAACCTAAAAAATTGGATTTCATAAAAAAACTAAAATTGGCCAAATCATGGGAAACTAGTCTAAAGAATGAAGGTGATTTCCAAAACCATAGTACTGAAGTATTGGTACCCGGACTGGAGAACGGCCAATATGTTATTCTAGCTACTCCTCAGGGAAAAAACAATTCGTTTGCTTATACAAACATTCAGGTGACCAATCTAGCCTTGGTAGAGACCCATTCCCGTTTGCATCATATTTTTCAGGTTATTGATAGAAATAATGGAAAACCAAAGCATGATACAAGGTTAAAACTGTCCTACCAAGAGAACTATGATCGTTCTTTCTTGACAAAAACCTTTACAACAGACAGCCAAGGCATGGTCAAGATTCCACTGCCCACTAAAAGATGGACAAGCGTTGGAACAACAATCACCTCCAAAGATGATATAGCTCATTTTGGGGATTATTACATTAATAAGAAAAGAAATTCGAGAATTCTACACGAGGTAAATTATGCTGCTTTTTTGTTTACAGACCGCAGTATTTACAGACCGGGACAACCTTTATATTTTAAAGGCATTGCCATTAAGCGAGAAAATGGGACTTCATCGGTGCTAACCGATACCACTGTTATTGTTTCCCTGCGTGATGCCAATTTTCAGGAAGTGATGCAAAAAGAATTTGTTACCAATGAATTTGGATCTATTACAGGGGAATTCATCCTGCCAAATAATGGACTCACTGGCAATTATTCTTTACAGATAAGTTCAAAAGCCATTACTATCAATGGTACTGCAGATTTTTCTGTTGAAGAATACAAACGGCCAAAATTTGAAACTTCTTTTGAACCAATTACCGATACATTTAAAGTAAACGATAGTATTGATATAACTGGAAAGGCCCAGGCCTATGCCGGTAGCGCAATTACCGATGCCAAAGTAACCTATAGGGTCAAACGGGTTGTAAACTTTCCAAGATGGTACTATTGGTACAGACCATATTTTAAAAGCACCCCCCAAGAGATTGCCCATGGTGAAACAATTACTGATGCCTCGGGTACGTATAAAATTGGTTTTAAGGCGATTCCCGACAATTCAGTTGATAAAGAAAGTCTGCCTATTTTCAACTATGAGGTTACTGCCGATGTTACCGATATCAATGGGGAGACCCATAGTATTACAACAACGGTTCGGGTAGGTTACCACGCCATGACCGCCAATATGCTATTGGACGAAACCTTGGATAAAACCGCAAAAGACAATATCGTCAGTATCAGTACCCAAAACCTTAATGGGCAAGCAGTATCCGCTAAAGGCATTATTAAGGTCTATAAATTAATAGCACCCGGGAATGTATTAAGAAAAAGACCTTGGGAAGCTCCTGATTATGCTGGATTTAGTAAGGCCGAATTCAAAAAGTTATTCCCCCATGAAGCATTTAAAGATGAACATGACCCTGCAATGTGGGGAAGAGAGGAATTGGTATTGCAGAAATCATTTGACACTGGAAATACCAATGAACTAGGCCTAGGCAACATGAAAAAATGGGATTCGGGTAAATATATCATTGAACTTGAATCCAAGGATAAATTTGGGCAAGTTGTAAAAGACAAGGCACTCATGACCCTTGGGAGTGCAAAGGACCAAAAATTGACCGACAAGCAACTTTTTGGTATAAAAACCAACAAAGACAGCTATAAAGTCGGCGAAAACGTTGAATTAACCCTTTTATCAAGTGCCGAAAATCTATTTGTGACTATTAGCATTGAAAAGGACCGAAAAATTGTCGAAACCCTTTTAGTTCAATTGAAAAACGATTCTAAAGCCATTACCATACCGGTAACCAATAACGATCTAGGAGGTTTCGCCATTAACTACAGTTTTGCGGCCTACAACTCCTTTGTTTTTAATTCAAAGCCAATTATTGTTCCTTATCCAAAAACCGATTTGGAGATTGAGACTTTGACTTTTAGGGATAAGTTAGAACCTGGTAGTAATGAAACATGGAATTTTAAAATCAAAGGTCCCAAAGGTGAAAAAGTAACTGCAGAGGTATTGGCAAGCATGTATGATGCATCCTTGGATGCCTTTAGAGATCATTTCTGGAGTCTTAATCC
>JAHHKH010000347.1 GCA_018679695.1 Maribacter sp. | reverse complement strand
ATCCTGAACGACATCCTGTGGGCCCCATTTTGCAGATTTCGTACCCGATCCCCCTTTTGGTCGAAAAACCTCTATTTCTGACCTTAGTGTTTCAAATTTTTCAGATTCATCCGTAAGGGTAACAATATGGCCTTTTTCCTTGTCAAGCCAAATACCGATGTTTTTCATATTTCGATTATTAATAATTCGTTTAAAATTGTCCAGGCTCCAGAGTACTCCCGGAAATTCAGATCATTCAGTTCCTGGGATCACCAGAAAAGGAATCTCAATATTGAAAGTCAATTTTTTTATGACGGGCTCATGTAATAAACGCTCTAAAAAACCATGTTCATAATTGACCATAGTAAGCATTCCGATACCCAATTCATCTAAAAACACTTGAATGGCCGTGGTCTTGCTTGTAAAATTGGGCATCCAATGCACCGAATTTTCGATAGGGTCTAAATAAGCCCTTAACGTTTTCAGATTGCTTTCCTGAATCTTGGATAAATGCTCTTCCTCGTTAATATGAACAATCCTAACGGCTGCACCACAATGTTTAGCCATACCTTTTATGGGATCAAGCACTTTTGCATCATAATATCGTTTATAGTCAGTGGCAAAAGCGATTTCATAGGGTACTTGAAACTCACTGGACTCAGGCACTGCGAGAATTGGACATTTCTTTATCGATGCCATGGTCTTGGTGGTTGCGCTGCCCAAATAAATCCCAAGGGCACTTGTTCTACCCTTGTTGCCCATAACCACGAGGTCTATTTTATGATTGTCAATTGCCTTCGAAATAGCCTCGATCAGATCCATCTTCCTGGATATCATTTTATATTTATGCTTGGGGCACTTATTATCCAAATTGATTTTATGGTAGGTATGTTTCAACTCCTCATGGGATTCGTCCTTTAGTTGTTCTAACAGCCCTTTATGCTCCCCATTCCCATTATCAATATTTCTACTAATCAATGGAGTGCTTTCATTATAAGCATTCAATAGATAAAAATTACATGCCCTGTTCTTGAAAAGTTTTGATGCAAAATAAAGTGCATTATAGGCATCATTCGAAAAATCGGTAGGCACTAATATGTTTTGCATATTTAATTGTTTTTGTGTGGGGGAATCACCATAAAGGGTATGGTAACATGAAAACCTAACTTTTTGATAATTGGATCAATAAAAAGTCTTTCCAAAAAAGTATGCCTGTTTTGAATCATTACCATAAAATTAACCTTGTTCTTTTGTTGGAAAGAATTAATGGCCGTAGTTATTTCTTGATTGGGCATTTCATGGAACAAATGGGCGATCTTGCCAAGGATTTTTTCTAATTTTTCCTTATTTTTCAATTGTTTATCACTTAGATCATATCCCGCGGAAACATGCATTATATCTATTCTTGAAATATGGTGTTGTGCCAAGGACACCAAAGCTTCCAACTGTTCTTCTTGATAATTGATTCCCAAATCGGTTGGAAACAAAATCTCCTTAGGGTTTTCATATTTGAAATTCGGTGGGATTGCAATGACGGGACAACATGCTTTTTTTATTACGTGTACTGTATTTGTACCTATTAGAATCTCTTTGGCGCCAGTTGCTCCTTGTGTCCCCATTATGACCATATCGGCCTGTTCATTTTTAGAGGTTTCCACAATTTCCTCAACAAGGGTATTAAAAGCGGAATGCACCATGAAGGTATGCTTCTTATTGTTGAACTCCGCTATCAATTGTTTTTTAAGATCTTTTAATTGGGTCAATGAATTTTCCTGATAAATATCTCCCAAACCGATCTGCCCAGGGCTATGTAATACATATTCGGCCTGGTAAATCGCAGGGGTATAGGTGTTCAACAGATAAAAGGTACATTCCTCGTCCTTGAAGAGTTTAATGGCATAACAAATTGCATTATATGCATTATCTGAAAAATCGGTAGGCAGAATTATACGTTTCATTTTTCATTTTTTTTTAATTATCTGAACAAATTTTGCATGACCAAGAATGGAATCTTGATATGAAGCCCAATCTTATCTATGGTCGACTGGCTAAGCATATCCTCTATATAGGAATGTCTTGAATTTACCAAGACCAACATGTCGATATCATTATGGACAATGTATTTGGTAATTGCTATGGTCTTGTCTTGTTCCTGCGTAGTTTCAAATACCAAGTTTGCCTTTGGCAGGCTTTCTCGTAAAAATTGTTGGTTATCTTCCTGACGGAGGGATAGTTTTTTTATAGGATCTATATACAACATGTGGATAGTAGATCTAAAGGAACCCGACATATCACAAAGTAATTTTAATTCGCGCCTTTTATAGGGTACCAGGTAATTCGTGGGGAAGAGAACCTCTTTAGGGGCATGGTATTCAAAGCCTTCAGGAATGGCAAGAACAGGACAACTAATATATTTAAGTACCTGTAAGGTATTGCTTCCAAAAGTAATGCTGCGATCATTGGTCTCACCCCTCGTACCCATGACCACAATATCCATATTCTCTTGATTTACAAGATCATCAACTTCATCGATAAGAGATCCAAATGCAGATACGCTATTAAACTTATGCTGCGGATTTGGATAGTGGTGCCTAATATCCTCAATAACTTTTTCCAATCGCCTTTCAGATTTTTGGGAGGTCTCTTCCTTGAGTTTGACCAGTTGACTGCGTTTTGTTAATTTGTCCTGTTGATACACCTCATCTGCATAGGCGTGCATGATAAAGATTTCGCTTTTCTCGTACTTGAATACCTGGCAAGCATATTTTATGGCATTAAAGGCATTTTTCGAAAAATCTGTAGGAACCAAAATCTTTCTCATGGTGTAAGATTCATTAGTAGTTTATCAAAGTTAACCTTGATCAAGTCTAAAAACCATGATATTGGTCAGTTTATGGCTAAGGGTATTTTATTAATTTGCAGTCACTAATCCGATAAGAATATGAAGAGTAGTTTTAAAAAGATAATCAGTTCAGAAACTCCCGTTTTAATTGATTTTTTTGCTGATTGGTGTGGGCCATGTAAAGTGCTCGGACCAATTCTTAAAGATGTAAAGGAAGAATTGGGCGATGCGGTAAAAATTGTAAAGATCGATGTGGACAAGAACCAATCTATAGCTTCAAAATATAATGTGAGAGGAGTGCCAACAATGCTCTTGTTCAAAAATGGCAAACAGGTTTGGCGTCAATCGGGGGTACTTCAGAAAAATGATATTGTCCAAATCATACAATCCCAAACCTGATTAAAGATAAATACCTATTCATGAAGGACCAGAAATGGAATATCGGTATGATAACTTATTTGCTCAACCTTGGGTCTAAACAGTATTCGTTGAAAGAAATTTAGATTCTTGGCGACCATGGCAATCATATCGGTATCCCTACTTTCTGTAAAACACTGTACTGCGGCTTCGAGATCGGTCCCTGTAAGCGAATGAAAACTATGTTCAATATCCTTCAGATAATCGTTCAGGAATTCTTTGTTCTTAAGCTGTTCTTGGCTCAATTCCTCTCCTCTCTTGGAAATATGGACAACCCTTAAGACCGAATTGTTCATGTTCACCATTTCAATAAGGGTATTGAGAACTTTCAAATCGTACCCCAAGTGGTAGTCTGTCGGAAATGCAATTTCCTCAGGACGTTTGAATACGGTATTTTCCGGTACCGCCAATAAAGGGCATTTGACCTTTGTAATTACATCTCCTGTATTACTGCCCATCGTAGCTTTCCTAAGCCCCGACGAGCCTTTTGTACCCATAATTATCAAGTCTATATTTTTAACTTCAACTTCCCGCTTAATTGAATCAACGAAAAAGTCGTACAAGGCTATTGTGACGAACGAATGTTTGGTACCTGCAGGAATATTGGCGATTCGAAGAAGCAATTGGTCAAGACTTGCTCTACTTTCTTCAAGAACGGTTTCGCGGATCATCTTTGAAGATCCCTTAACCGAAGAACCAGCCCCGGAATAGGTAGGAATGGGATTTATATGAAGAAGGTAGAACGTACAATCAATGTTTTCATATAACTTAAGCCCATATTTTATGGCATTCCAAGCGTTCTCGGAAAAATCGGTAGGCACTAAAATTTGCTTCATTGTTTAGCTGATTATGGATATAATGGTAAAGTTATAGCACCACCAAATACAAAAAAATGATTGTCATCATGTGAACCATATCCCATATGATTTTAATAAATGCGACTCAAGGTTTCTTCGTCAAGAATCCGTATGCTATGATCCTCCATGGCGATGAGTCCTTCTTTTTTGAAACTGGACAGTGTGCGTATTAAGGTTTCTGTTGCCATGCCAGCCACACTTGCCAAATCGCTTCGAAGAATATGTATGTTGCCATGTTTGTCCTGTTTCAATTTATCTGCGAATTTTAATATGGTGCTCGCTGTTTTCTTTCTAACCGAACCATAGGCCATCTCCAACAATTGCTGTTTGGCATCGGTCAGGTTTTCTGCCAAGACATGCATTAATTCCAAAGCAAGGCTATGGTTTTCCCTTAACACCGTACTCAATTTTTCTTTATTGACCCCCACAAGAACAGAATCTTCCATGGCCGTCGCATATTCCTCGTATATCTCATTGGCAGTTAATGATGAGAATCCAAAGAACTCATCTACATTATATATTCCTGTAATCAGCTCCTTACCATTTTCATCTAACTTATGCGTCTTTACAATACCCTTCAAAATAAGGTAAACCATATGAACATTGCCGCCTTCGCGATATATTTCCTCCCCCTGTGAAAAATTGAACTCTTCCCCATTATCATCTAAATAATTCTTGAACTCGTGGATTGTTTTTATATCATCACCATTAAGGTTTCCTTTGTCTTTTTTGGGCTTCTCGAGTTCTTTTAAAATTGAAACTCTGGCCAACCTGCTTTCAATTGCATTAAAAAGATCCTGTTCTTCAAAAGGCTTGGTCAAGTAATCATCGGCCCCCAAGTTCATACCTTTGCGAATATCCTCCTTTTCGGTCTTTGCAGAAAGAAATATAAAGGGGATGTGTCTTGTGGTTTGATCTTTCCCCAATTGGTCAAGAACACCGTAACCATCTAATTCTGGCATCATTATATCACACACAATAACATTGGGCAAATGTTTCTTAGCCGCTTTAACCCCTTTTTTGCCGTTAGAAGCTGTTACAACTTCATATTCTGAAAGCTCTAATAATTCGGCAGTATTTTCCCTGAGGACCGGATCATCTTCAATCAATAGAACTTTTCTCATGATACTCTGGTTTAGTTATGTATTAATAATCGCTCCTATTGGAAGTTCTACGGTAAATGTGCTTCCCTTATTTTCCTTGCTTGTAAAGTAGACCTCTCCCTTCAAGTTATCTATATGGCTTTTTATTATATTAAGACCAATACCTGTTCCTTGGTTCAACAGCGCATTTGCAGCCCTAAAGTAGCGTTCAAAGATATGTTTTTCGTCTTTTTCAGGAATACCTATCCCCTGATCTTTTATTTTCAAAATCATATTGCCTTTCTCGAAATCGATGAGAATATCGATATCAGAGTCCTCGGGGGAATATTTGATCGCGTTATATAGTAAATTGGTAATGATCAATGTTACGATTTTCTCATCTTGATAGATTAACACGTCGTCTATGTTTTGCGGATAGTTTATATGCTGACCTTTTTTTAACTGCATATTCGCATTATAAACCACCTCATTGAGCACCTTGCTCAGTGAAAACTCTTTGAATTTATAGATCTCCTTACCTTTTTCAAGTCTTTCTATCGAGAGAAAATCGGTTAAAATCCCATTTAGATGTCTTACTTCCGCGATAATTGTTTTTAAGTGTTTATCCCGCTTCTCCTGTTCTTTAGCTCCCTTATATTTGCCAACCAGCGTTGCCGAAGTTAGAATACCACTTAGCGGGGTTTTAAATTCATGCGACACTAGGGAAAGAAACTTGGTTTTGAGTGCATTCAATTCCTGTTGTTGTTGTAAGGCAATTTTTATCTTCTTTTCAGCCTCCTTACGCCTTTTGATTTCCTTTTTAAGCATCGCTACTGTTTCGCTCAATTCCAATGTCCGTGATCTTATTTTCTTCTCTAAATGCTCGTTGAGTTCCTTTATTTTGAAATCGCGTTTGCTTATTTCGGTTTGGTCAAAAACAAGGGCCAGTACATAATCATTATCATAGATGTTAAATGGGTTTAGGCTAACCTTTATAGGGAATTGCTCTTGATTCTTACGTTCCCCGAATAAACAGCCCTCAACTGCCATTTTTCGGGTCTTATGCATTTTAAAGTATTCATCAAAGTGTTTGTCGTGTCCCTTTTTAAAAGGATCTGGAATAAGCATATGCAAAGGTTGCCCTATTAATTCCTCACGGTGGTAACCGAACATTCTATCGGCTTTTCTATTGGTCGCGACTATTGACCTCTCTCTATTCAATACCAACAAACCCTCCGAGACCGCCTCGGAAAGTAACTTAAATATGTTATTGTTCTTTGCAAAAACCCTCATAAGTCCAAGAACCCTTAATCAACATTACTTAGCCCAGAATATGGCATTTTGGAATATTAAATGTAAGTTAATTCAAGACGCGCTGTAGTCTTATGACATAAATCATATTTTGTGATTAATGTTGAATGTACTTTTAATATAAATCAGATTATCATGGAAAAAACGGTACATCCTTCAGGTATTTCAGGCAAACCAACAAACTGGCAAAACCACTATCTAAAATGTGAGGAAATAAAATCAGAATTGGTATTTTACACGAAAGACTTGCGTTTTTTACAACAGCTTCTAGATCGGTATTTCAATGAAATGGTCAAAAATGAACCCCTAGACGAAATTAGGGAAAGCCTAATGCGATTCCAGGATATATGCTATAATTGTGACCGTCTCATGAAAAGGGTAAAAGATCAGCAAAGTAATTTAATTAATCTTATGAAAAGTACTTCTGATCAAGGGCATGATACACTTTTAAAGGAGCAAATGAATATTGAAAACCGAAGCACCTTGCTTAATAAAAACTTTAAAATAGTTAAGAAAGAGATGTTTACAATCGCCGACCATGTACTTGAGACAAAAAAGGTTAACGAAAACCCTACATATAGTACTTAGCTTTTAATTCTAGACAAAATATTATTTAAAACACCCATAAACTGTAGCTAATGGAATACATTGACTACTACAAAACCCTAGGAATCACAAAAGCAGCATCCCAAAGTGATATTAAAAAGGCCTTTCGCAAACTTGCCAGGAAATATCACCCTGATGTAAACCCCAATGATGCTGAGGCAGAACGAAAGTTTAAAGAGATAAATGAGGCCCATGAAGTGCTAGGCAATACAGAAAATCGAAAGAAGTATGATGAATATGGCAAAGACTGGCAACATGCCGATGAAATAGAAAAGGCAAGAAAGGCACAGCGGCAAAGGGGCTTTGAGAGACAGCATACAGGAGGTTATGGTGAACATGATTTTTCTGATTTTTTTGAGGCCATGTTCGGAGGAAGGTCCACTTCTGGGTTTTCTGGGGGCAGGCAAGTACGATTTAGAGGACAGGATTATAATGCAGAACTTAAACTACAATTAAGCGATGTATACAAAACCCACAAGCGAACGCTAAAGGTCAATTCAAAGAGCATTCGAATAACCATACCGGCTGGCATTGAAAATGGCCAAACCATTAAAATAAAGGGGCATGGCGGACCTGGACGCAATGGTGGACCCAAGGGCGATCTTTTCATTACCTTCTCAATTGTCAACAATACGCCTTTTAAACGAGATGGCAATAATTTATACAGAACAGTGGATTTGGACCTTTATACGGCAGTTTTGGGTGGTGATATCACGGTGCAAACCTTTGACGGCAAGGCAAAACTAAAAGTAAAACCCGAAACGCAAAACGGAACAAAAGTAAAACTAAAATCAAAAGGATTTCCTATTTATAAAAAATCGGGACAGTTTGGTGACTTATATATTACATACAATATTAAAACACCAACCAATCTTACAAACAAGGAAAAGGAACTGTTTGAGGAATTGGCCAAACTTAAAGCAACTTAATGATGGAACGGCATAATTATATAACAGTCAAGGAATTTTGTGTGAGCCATGGGATTACTTCAAATTTCTTATTTGAATTGCATGAATTTGGCTTAATCGAAGTGATTCAACAAGAAGATATGCACTATCTTTCCTATGAAGAACTTCCTAAGGCCGAAAAAATACTACGCCTTCATTCAGATTTGGAAATTAATCTAGAAGGTATTGAGGTCATTCATGAACTCTTGGAGCGCATACATCGCATGCAGGGTGAAATAATTTCGTTAAGGAACAGGTTAAGAATATATGAATAATGATGAAGTATAAACGCTTGTTTAACTAAATATCTTTTTGTTTTTATTTCGTTCCCTATTAAGGAAAAAGACCATGATGGCCAAAAAAACAATGTTCTTGATGATGTACTGACCCAGCAGTGTTAGACCAAAAGGGGCTGTGGTAAATGTTAGTTCCGGAAATAACATGAAAGGTGTAAACGTGAGAACCATATGAACTATGGCAAGATTCAAAGCTGCTCTATTGAACAATCCAAGTATCAATAAAATACCGATGACCGTTTCCCAAATAGCCAATAATATAATTGCTAGTCCAGGTGTTAGCATACCAAAGGTAAGCTCCGATATTGTATCTAAGGCAATGGTCTCAGCAGGACTTACCCCTGGGAAAAACTTGAGCATCCCAAACCAAAGATATACAATCCCAATACATACACAGGGAAAGCATTTTATTGAAACCCAATTGCCCAACTTCAAAACCATTTCTTTCATTGTAATTTATTTTTGGGTGCTAATCTAACCTTACCAATGCGACTAAAAGATGACAATTATCATAAAAAAAAAATAAATATCAACGTATTATGTTATGGTTGTTTTTTTGAATATTGGATTCTAAAGTTTCAATTTTTTAATGTACAAGACTTTTGGTATGATACATAAATCCTTAATTCCAATTCTTTCTTTTCTACTTATTTCGTGTTCATCGGATACTGAAAAGATACTCCCTGCCAAAATAAAGATGACCGAGTCTGTATATTCTTCAGTAACTATTCAACCTGATAGTTTATACCACGTATATGCGGCTGTAGGCGGTATTTTAGACAACAATCTCCTTGAAGAAGGTGATTTGGTCAGTAAAGGGCAACCTGTTCTTCAGATTATCAACAATACCCCTAAATTGAATACTGAAAATGCGAGATTGGCTTTGCGCCTAGCAAAGGAAAATTACGAAGGTAATGCCACTGTATTGAGTGGAATAAAAGAGGAAATAAGTGCAGCACAATTGTCATTACAGAATGATTCCATCAACTTTTTTAGGCAAAAAAATCTCTGGGAACAACAGATTGGATCAAAGATTGATTTTGACAATAGAAAACTTGCTTACGAGCTTTCGCAGAACCGCCTTCTATTATTGAAAAACAAATATAAGCGTAGCAAAAATGAATTGGAGACCCAACTTCGTCAGGCACAAAACAATTATAAAACATCCTTGATAGCGACAAAGGACTTCACAGTAACTTCTAAAATCAACGGCAAATTATTCGCCCTTTATAAAAATCCAGGAGAAATTGTTACTACCATGGAACCTTTGGCCGCAATAGGCAATAATGATGTCTTTGTTGTTGAAATGTTGATCGATGAAGTAGATATCGTAAAAATAAAAATAGGTCAAAAAGCATTGATTACCCTCGATGCATATAACTCAAAAGTATTCGAAACAACCATTAGTAAAATCTATCCCAGTAAGGACGAACGTTCCCAAACCTTTAAAATAGAAGCAGTTTTCAAGGAAACTCCAGAAGTACTTTATCCAGGCCTTGCAGGGGAGGGTAATATTATTATTGCACAAAAAGACAGTGTGCTAAGTATACCTAAGGAATTTCTTATTGATGGGAACAAAGTAAAAACAGATAATGGTGTTGTTGCCATTTCCATTGGTCTCCAAAACATGGATAAAGTTGAGATACTCTCAGGCATTGACGCCGACACCTATATCTATAAGCCTAAGGAATGATCAATTGGAAAGTAATATTGGGCATAGCCAAAACACATCTTGTTACCAAGAAGAAATCAACGATTACTGCTTCTTTAGGTGTTACCTTTGGCATAGGTGCTTACATTACTTTGGTGAGTTTTATGACAGGATTGAACACCATGCTCGATGATCTTGTCCTCAACCAAACACCACATATTCATCTTTATAACGAAATAGAACCTTCGGTAAATCAACCAATTTCCTTGTATGATGAATTTGGGGATGCGCTTAACGTCGTGCATTCGATCAAACCCAAACAAAGTCAAAAAAAAATACACAATGCCCTACCCATTTTAACTTACTTAAAAGAAGATGATAATGTTAAAGGGGCTACGCCACAATTGAGGGCGCAAATCTTCTATTTATCGGGTTCAATTGAATTGGGTGGAAATCTCGTCGGTGTTGACATTATGGAAGAAGTGCGTTTGTCGAATATCCAAGACTATATAGTGCAAGGTTCCCCTGAAGCTTTGAAAAATAACGATAGTGGTATATTACTTGGTGCCGGGCTAGCTGATAAAACGTCTCTTTCCGTTGGTGACCGAATCCAGATCAGTACGATCAAAGGAGATATTTTCCCCTTGAAAATAGTAGGTATTTATCAGAGTGGCATTGCTGATATAGACAATATACAAAGCTTCGCAAACCTAAAAACCGTACAGCGCATATTGGGGGAAGCCGAAAATTATGTAACCGACATCAATGTTAAACTATTCGATATCTCCAAGGCAGCCCCAATGTCGAAAAGGCTTGCACACCAGTTTAAGGTAAAAGCCGTAGACATCAATGAGGCCAATGCACAATTCGAGACAGGGAGCAATATCAGGAACTTGATCACTTATTCCGTTTCAATCACCTTGCTAATTGTAGCCGGTTTTGGCATTTACAATATCTTGAATATGCTGATTTACGAAAAAATGAAAGATATTGCCATATTAAAGGCTACCGGATTCTCAGGAACCGATGTACAATTGATTTTCATGAGCCAGGCCATGATCATAGGGGCTCTTGGTGGGGTTTTGGGATTGGTGGTTGGTTATGGTCTTTCGAGTCTCATTGACAATGTTGCCTTTGAAACCGAAGCGCTTCCGACGATTACCACCTATCCTATCAATTATAATATTATGTATTATATCATAGGGATAACATTCGCACTGCTATCCACTTTTATAGCCGGTTATCTGCCTTCGAATAAAGCGAAAAGGGTTGACCCGGTCAATATAATACGTGGAACCTAAAAAAAATATGATGTCAATTGTTCTAGAAGCAAAAAATATAGACAAATATTTTAAGAAGCCTGTGCTTTTCCATGTGCTTAAAAATCTCAATTTCAAAGTTGATAAGGGTGAATTTGCATCGATAATGGGCAAATCAGGTTCAGGTAAATCAACCTTACTTTACATCTTGTCCACTATGGATACCGATTATGAAGGTCAATTATTTTTGAATGAGGAACTGGTAACTGGTAAACCCAGTAAAATACTTTCAAGGATAAGAAACCGCCACATTGGCTTTGTCTTTCAGTTTCATTATCTATTATCAGAATTCAGTGTTTTGGAAAATGTGATGCTTCCCGCGAAAAAGCTAGCTGAGAAATCGCATGCAGCGATAGAGCACGATGCGATGGTGAAACTAAAAATGTTGAATATTGAACAACTGGCTAAAAAGCGGGCCTCCCGGATTTCAGGTGGTGAAAAACAGCGTGTTGCAATTGCC
>JAHHKH010000343.1 GCA_018679695.1 Maribacter sp. | reverse complement strand
ATATAGAGGATGCCCTGGCGGAGGAAATCGTCAACTCCAAATTACAGGAAGGCGATAGTATTTTTATGGATTTGGATAAAAAGAAAGAGATTTTGACCATAAAAATCAAAAAAGCCGAAAAGTCTTCGAAGACCTAAATAATTGTAAGAAAAGAGTTAAAGGGAGTCAACGTAAATGACTCCCTTTTTTTATTTTACTATTCCATGTCGTAAGAAATAAAATACAAGGAATCTTCTGTAAAGGCAGTATACACGATATTTAAGCCTTTAATCTAATATTTTACTAATTCGATGTACTAAGGTATACATTCGTTCCGGACACTATAATATACATGGAATGAACGTGGGATCAACCAAGAAAACCATAATCATCAGGGAGTACAACTTAGAGATAGGGGTTGTACAGGTATTTAAAAATCACATGGTTGCTATTTTTGAGGAAGGAGCAACCCTGACCCTGGAACGAGCGTATCAAATTATTGGAATTGCTGAAATACATTTTAGGGATAAACCTTTTGGCTACATTAGTTTTCGAAAGCATTCCTTTGCAATTGATCCAACGGTATACACTTACCTCAGGGAACTCGATAACTTAAAGGCTTTTGCCATTGTTTCTGTGAAGGAAATAGACATGCATAACTTTAAGATCGAGAAGCTCTTCTATAAAAAACCCATGAAATTCTTTATTGAATTTGACAATGCACTAGCATGGGTAAAAAGGCGGGTTAAGGCTGCCAAAAAAGCCTAAGCGTACAAGCAAGAATTTATAAATTCGATTTATTCCTCTTCCTGAGCGGTTTCTTGTTCGGGTATTTCCGGAACTTTGAATAAATCTATTATTGCCATTCCCAAGTTTTCGATCAGTCTTGACGCCGTCAAAGCTTGGTAACCTGTATGCTCAATAGCGATATCCCCGGCCCTGCCATGTAGGTAAACACCAAACAGTACCGCCTTCAGGATGTCGTATCCTTGTGCGATCAATCCCGTTATAATACCGGTTAGAACATCACCGCTCCCCGCGGTCGCCATACCAGGATTACCGGTTGAATTTACATAACCATGGTTATCATAGATGGTAATGGTGTGAGCCCCTTTAATAACAAGTATGATATCGTATTTTTTTGAAAACGTTTTGGCCTTTTTCAATTTATCAAAGTCATCCTTCCATTTACCGATCAATCGCTCCAATTCTTTGGGATGTGGTGTCAGCACCGTCTTGGATGGCAATTTCTTAAGCAATTCCTTGTCTTTGGCGAGTATGTTCAATCCGTCAGCATCAATCACCAAAGGAGCATTAACCTTATCCAAAAAATTGGAAAAGGCAGTAGCTGTTTCCTGTGCCATACCAAGACCTACTCCGATTCCAATTACCGATGGTACGATATTGAACTCGATATGGTGTATGCGGTCTTCAACACTATCGGTGATGACCATTGCCTCTGGTAATGAAGTCTGAATGGGATAATAACCACATTTTGGAACATATGCCGTCACTAAACCACTTCCGATAGTCAAACAGGCTTTTGCAGCAAGCGATACAGCACCGATCTTACCATAACTGCCACCAATTATCAAAGAATGCCCGTAGGTACCTTTATGGGAGAATTTCTCCCTGGGCCTATAGAAAGGTAGCACTTCATTCTTTCCAATAAGCTCGAATTCCGAAGCAGTATCCTTCAAGAATCCCGGATCCAAACCAATATCCAGAACCTCCCATTGATTGCTGTAAACACCCGTTTCTGGCAGGAAAAAAATCAGTTTAGGCGCTTGAAAACTCAACACATGATTAGCTCGTATAACGGCATTTTCATTTTTAACCGCCTTGTCCATAAATACGCCCGATGGCACGTCAACTGCAAGGATAAATGCCTCAGAATCGTTCAAGTATTGCATCAATTTTGCCACCCAAATATCAGGGGTCCTATTAAGACCTATTCCAAAAATCGCATCAACAATAATATCATCCTTACCAATTTTGGGAAATTCGCCGTCGCTCTCCAAAAAGTGTGGCCATATCTTACGGTCTTTCAATCGGTCTAGATTGATTAAAAAATCCTTTGAACGCTTATCGCTATAATTAACAACATTAACTTCGATATTGTAACCATGTTCCTTTAAGTGCCTTGCCAGGGCCATTCCGTCCCCACCATTGTTACCGATACCACAGAACAAATGGATTTTAACCTGCGCACCTTGCATACGTAAATGAAGCCAATTGAATATTTGTATTGCAGCACGTTCCATGAGATCATTACTCGAAATCTGCAGTTTTTCAATTGTGAATTTATCAGCGGCATATATC
>JAHHKH010000460.1 GCA_018679695.1 Maribacter sp. | reverse complement strand
GTTTTGGAGCGACGATTTAAGAAAAGAGGAGCAAAACGTTTTATAGATGACCATTTCGGGGTGTAGCGTAGGCCGGTTATCGCGCCGCGTTTGGGACGCGGAGGTCGCAGGTTCGAATCCTGCCACCCCGACGGACCACTTTTTAAGTGGTATCAAAGTGCTGTTAATCTATTGATTTTCAGCACTTTTTGTTTTTACTGCATTCATATGATATCATCTAATATCATATAAAAGGTGTAGAGTTCGGTTAATCGTTCGAAAAGAAGCTGATAAATAATTTCCAAGTGATGTTAAGGTCTTTTCACCCCTTTTGGTATTATTGACTCTAACATATTAAAAACCGATAAAATTTCGAATCATACGCAGCGTATGAGGCCGTCTAAAATGCAGGCTCATTTTATTCCTGTGCGAAATAATTCCCATAAATAAAAAAACCCGGCTAAAGAACCGGGTTTTTGATTATGCATTTGTCTTTCAACATTAATCATCAATCAAGTCGATGATATCCCTCATTCTATTTCGTATAGCCTGCGCCAAATCGTTGTTTCCATCTTCATCGGTTGGCGATATCTCTATGGTTCCATCGTTGTTGTTGTCTGTAGCCTGACCGAGGTCTATCCCGCCAACGGCATTGAACAATAGAGAAAGGTCGAAGTCTATTACAAGACTTTCGGTATTCCCGGTAATGGTAACATCAATGGTAGGATCCTCAAAATCTACCTCCAATTCGTCCATGAAGTTGTGCCAGAATATAAAGGGAACATCGTTAACCGTACCTCTAATGAGCACTGATTTATCAAACATTTCGCTGTTTTCATCTTTATTTTTGTTGATCTTGAATTCCAGTTCTTCATAATTCCCATTGGGGACCGTTACATTAAGGAAGCTGATCTGACCCGCCATAAGGTCCAGTGTAAAAGGTCCCTCAAGCTCAATCTCGTCTTCGAAATCAAAAGCGCCATCATCATCCCAATGTTCGTCGGAATCATATTCCATTTCTTGTTCCTCTACATCTAGTTCTTGTTCCTCTACATCTAGCTCTAATTCAAATTCTACAAGATTGATCATAAAGTCTGTGACCGCTACACCGTCAGCCACACTCTTGGAAGAGGTCGCCTGTTTAGAGGACGATGTTGCCGTGGTGGTACTTTTTGCGCTCAACGCTAGTTTTCCGAAATCAGAACCGGATTCATCCTTTGAGCATGAAATTAAGGTAAATGCACTCAGCACTGCGAGTGCGATAATTTGATTTAACAGTTTCATAATTACAAATATTTAATATTGGGGTTTATTGTTATGGAACAACCAAGCCAGGTTAGACCCTACTTTTATTCGATGAAATACACCTAGTTCCTAAGGGGTATAACGAGAAATTAAAGATTTGAGTATAAATCTGGATTGGAATTAGGATCCTTATCTAGTTGTCCGCTTATTTGTTGCAAGTCCAATAAAGGTTTGAGGGGTATTAAAATTTTTGCTTTCGAATAGAAAAAAGCTTTTATTTTCCATTTAATACAATGGTTAGGGTTTTGTATACCCTCTTACCTTCTTGAAAAGTGGATTACCATTTCATAAATCGTTATTTTTAAAGAACATTTTTCACGATATGGTCATAAATTCTTTAGCGGACGTTCTTAGTATTCTCACTGCGTTTTTAAGTTTGTTTTTCGCTTTCTTTTTACTCACTTTTAAATCTAAGAACAGAACTTCGAACATCCTTATTTCACTCTATTTAATAATTGGCGCAATCGATTCTGGATACATTTTGAACAGCCAATTCATTATTCCATATCATCCTGGATTTGGGTTACTTCTAAATACATTGCTCTTTTTAAATCCGCCTCTACTATATTTTTATATCTGTTCCGTGACCTATGAAGATTTTAATTTGAAATGGAAACATCTTTGGCATACGCTTCCATTTGTGATCACCATAATTTTATTGATTCCAAGATTCTATTTAGCGGATTTCGATGCAAAAATGGAAATTCTAATGGCTGAGGTCAGTTTAATTATAGAATTGAAGGTAACCTATCTCTTAATTCATCTTCAGTTTACTGCCTATATTATTGCATGCTACATTGTAATTCTGAAATCGAAAAAATTACTCTTGGAAAATTATTCGAATGGTAACGTCAATTATTACAATTGGTTGCTTACGCTCATAACCTTGATTGCTTTTGAAACAGTTGTTTCTACATTCAAAAATGTTTTTATGATAAACAAGTTGGATGCACCATATGAGTTGGCAATGACCATTACAGGGCTATCGGCTTTGTTATTTATTTGCTGGCTCACAGCGCAATACTTACGCTCTTTTTGCCTTCGAACACATATTCCCTAGGTTTCCATTCCTTAAAATAGTTTTGTAGATCTTCCAGTGTGGTCTTCGATAATATGGAAATTCTATCCTTATTACCTTTAGAATCCATCAAATCACCGGTGGCTTTATGAAAAGCTTTTTCATGATTATAATTATCTTTAAATTCAACGCAACGATTAAATTAATACGTCTTAGCAATGGTAGGGGTCAAGGTATCCTATGTTGTAATTGAAAATAAGACAGACAAAAACGAACCATTTAGACCAAATTATATTACATTCCTTATGGAACTCTATGTTCCATTTTTGAAATCAACGGACCAAAAAAATCAGACCTAAATAAATCATGAATACGATCAGAACCTTTTCCTTTTTGTTTTTTTTGGGACTGCTTATGGGTTGTACTCGCGAAAACACCACCAAAACAATGCGTTTAGGACATGGTTTGGATGTAAGTCATTCGGTTCATAAGGCCATGGTAAAAATGGGAGAGGATTTATTGGAGCGTTCGGGGGGACGTCTTAAACTTGAAATTTATCCGAGTCAGCAGCTAGGTACAGAACGTGAATGTTTAGAACTTTTACAGATTGGAAGCCTGGACATGACCAAGGTATCCGTTGGCGTATTGGAAAACTTTGCCCCTAAAATGAAAGTCCTTGGACTTCCGTTTCTTTTTCGCGATCGCCAACATTCCTTTAATGTATTGGATGGTCCGATCGGACAGGAACTCTTGAAGGAAGGGGAGAACTATTGGCTCAAAGGGCTAGGGTATTACGATGCTGGAAGTCGAAGTTTCTATACCATGAAAAAACCCATTGATCAACCTTCCGATCTCGAAGGCCAAAAAATAAGGGTCATGGAAAGCGTTACCGCAGTAAATATGGTAAAGGCCCTTGGCGGGTCACCCACACCAATTTCTTGGGGCGAACTCTATACCTCCCTACAACAAGGGGTAGTAGATGGAGCTGAAAATAATCCACCGAGTTTTTACCTTTCAAGACATTATGAAGTCTGTAAATATTATTCATTGGATGAACATACCGTTCTTCCTGATGTTTTGTTGATCGGAACCTATGTTTGGGACAAACTTGACCCTCAAGAGCAAGCATGGTTGACTGCATCGGTAAAGGAATCGGTAAAGTATCAACGGGTACTGTGGGCCCAGGCGGAAGAGGAAGCCTTACGTGAAGTCCAAAAGGCCGGGGTTCAAATAAGTAGACCTGACAAATCCCTTTTTGCTGAAAAAGTAGCAGGAATCTACAAAGATTATGAGCAAGACACCGAGATATACCCACTGATAAAACGAATCCAAGAAACCAACTGATATGGGATTTAGAGCACGTTTAGACACTATTTTAAGCAGGACCCTGGTGCTAATTATGTCCGTCATGGTCGTTAACGTACTATGGCAGGTATTTACAAGGTATGTCACGGGTGACCCAAGTGCTTTTACAGATGAGTTGGCCCGGTACCTAATGATATGGATAGGTGTTTTAGGTGCTGCCTATGTTTCTGGACAGCATCTGCACGTCGCTATCGATATATTACCTTCAAGGGCCAAACCCAAAACACGGATAAAGTTGAAAATGTTGGTTACAATTTTGATTATTCTATTCGTTTTTGTTGCCTTTGTCCTTGGTGGATCACGTTTGGTATATATCTCCTACATTCTCGGACAGCACTCCCCGGCACTTCAGATACCATTGGCAATGGTCTATTTTATCCTTCCTATTAGTGGTCTGTTGATCATGTATTATAAAATTGCCGACTTAATTAAGCTAAGATCATGATAGAGCATATCCCAATTCTTGTATTGGTAATTAGTTTTATCTTTTTGTTGGCAATTGGGACTCCTGTAGCCTGGAGTATTGCCATATCCTCATTGCTCACCATGTTGGTCAGTATACCGGCGATGCCCGCTTTTACGACTGTTGCTCAACGAATGGCAACAGGTCTCGATAGTTTTGCATTATTGGCGATTCCTTTCTTTATTTTGTCTGGAGAACTCATGAACAAGGGAGGTATTGCCCACCGCTTGATCGCCTTTGCAAAAACTTTGGTTGGATCACTACCAGGCGGACTCGCTTTGATCAATGTTATTGCCGCTATGTTGATGGGGGCAATTGCCGGTTCGGCGATGGCGTCCGCATCAGCTATGGGAAGTATCCTGGGCCCGGAAATGGAAAAAGAAGGGTATTCAAAAGAATTTGGCGCAGCGGTAAATATTACCTCTGCCACTACAGGCCTGGTTATTCCACCGAGTAATGTTTTGATTGTTTACTCTTTGGCCAGTGGTGGAGCTTCCATTGCCGCCCTTTTCCTGGCAGGTTATATACCAGGAATCTTAACAGGACTTTTTCTAATGCTCGTTGCTACGGTCTGGGCCAAAAAGAAAAAATATAAGGTTGGAAATCGAAGTAGCCTAAAAGAGATTTTTAAGACTTTTATCGATGCCTTTCCCAGTCTTATGATGTTGGTCGTGGTTATTGGAGGTATCGTCACCGGTATTTTTACGGCTACGGAGGCATCTGCAATTGCCGTTTTATACAGCTTGATCCTTGGCTTTGTATATAAGGAAATATCTTTTGCAAAATTACCACAGATCTTATTGGATTCTTCGGCCACTACGGCTATTGTAATGCTGCTCATTGGAGCTTCCATGTGCATGTCTTGGGCATTGTCCTATGAAAACATTCCCCAGGATATCAGCTCAGGGTTGTTGAGCTTGAGCGACAACAAAATTGTGATATTATTGATTATTAATTTATTGCTGTTATGTGTGGGAATATTTATGGATATGACCCCTGCTGTCTTGATTTTTACGCCCATATTCTTACCTGTGGTAACCAAATTAGGGCTTGATCCCGTACATTTTGGAATCATCATGGTGCTTAATCTTTGTATCGGCTTATGCACACCCCCGGTGGGTTCGGTGCTCTTTGTTGGGGTAGGAATTGCAAAGACGACTATTGAAAAGGTATTTAAACCGCTTTTGCCCTTATTCATAGCAATGATCATCGCCCTGTTTTTGGTAACTTATTTCCCGCAATTGAGTTTATGGTTACCGAGCTTATTCGATCTGTAATCAATTTTTAAACCTGGTTGGAATTATTTATTTTAGACGTTTGGTTTAAAATGCGGAATGCTTACAAAAAATACTCTTAAATTTAATAAACTCAAATATTTCAAGAATGAAAAACGCAATTTCAAAAACACTGGCAAAACTAGCAATATTAGGTATTCTTCTTATGGGTATTTACATGGGTAATGCACAAGATCAATTTGGTGGCCTGGCACTTTATACGGTACGCAATGCCATGGGTGAGGATGCCAAAGCAACCCTTAAGGCGGTAGCAGATGCCGGTTATAAGAACATTGAGGCAGCAGGTTATGCC
>JAHHKH010000340.1 GCA_018679695.1 Maribacter sp. | reverse complement strand
AGGCACATCGGTACCTGCAGCAGTAATTACCTGCGGTGGGGCATTGGTTGGATCCTTGATTTTGTTTCGCCCTTCAGACAGTAATATCATGAATGGCACTGCCTCAACCGTAGGAATCGCGGCAAATGGTTATGGATGTTTAGGGGGCATATTGACGAGAAACCCCTTGGAAATAGCTCCCAATTGCATTAACTCGATGTTGGATGCGGCTGGTCTACTTGCCGGTCAAGCAGAGGAATTGAGACAAAGCCTTTCTGAAATCATTGCATTGGCCCGCGGTGGTCTTCAAACAGGTGACGGGGACGTAAAGTTCACCCTAACCTGGAATAATGATACAGATCTTGACTTATATGTTACGGAACCTTCGGGCGAGGTTATTTGGTACGGAAATAAGTTATCTGGTACAGGAGGCCAACTTGATAGGGATGATTTGGATGGTGAAGGTCCTGAAAACATATTTTGGCCAACTGGTTATGCACGAACTGGTACTTATAGGGTCGAAGTAAAAATGTATTCAGGAAACAAGGATACTGTTTTCAAATTAAAACCTAAAGTAGGAAATACTCATTATAATACGGTTACAATCGGAATTAGAACCGATGGGGAGGTGGTTTTTGTTGGGAACTATATTGTAACCGCTGGGGAAGGAGATAAATTAATTAGCGAATGGCAGAACAAAAGCGAAGTTATGTCCTCTATCCAAAAGCTAACGGCCTCGAAAGAGCAAAATTAGAAAAAGAATTGGTTGTATTAGAACCGTGTTAAAAAGCTCAGATTAAATTTAAAAGTGGCTTTTTACACAGGATAATGATACCGTAATAACTAAAAAAAGAACCCGGATCTTTAGGAATATTCTATGGCTTAACTGAAATAACGCCATATACCAATTAAGAAACCAAGGGCAATTAAGGCCAGTATAATTTCCAAGCCTACATTCAATACCGAAAGTATAAGATTCAATACGGGGTGCTTATTTGAATTTGCTTCCATAATAGTAGGTTTTACAAGATTTAACAATATCTATAAGTTACAAATTTGAGTTGTGAAAAGCAGAATAATTGTTGTGAAAGCAGCAAAACTTGTGGTCTACTTATGTTTTATATGCCTTTTATCGATGTTTTGGCATTCCACAAGCCGAGTTGTAGAACAGGTATGGTATTGGGGATGGCGTCTATAGGGAGTCCAATAGGATGAGTTAGGTTTTTCTTTTTTGTATTATGAAGAAGACCTTGTAACACTTAGAAAACCAAATGGAATAATTCTTAGTTTATGGAACAGTTTATTTGGCCCCGGCTTTTTTAAGAATTTTCGAAATTAACTTTCGTTCTTTTTTTGCAAGTTTGCCATCGGCACTTCCCATTTCATTGAGAAGAACTTTTAATGCATGCTTTTTGTTATTGGGCATTTCTTTTAGGATAGACTTATATTCCTTTTCGGTGATATCCCTGGATTCTTTTATAAGGGAATTATCAAATCTAAGGATCTGCATTAATTGGCCCATAAAATCCAATTCTGCATTTTCTATTTGTCCATCTGCAAGTATTACCTCCTCAATTGCTTTTATTATCGCTAATTTTTCGGCCAAATTATAATTCATTTTCCACGGTTTTAACCTTTACAAGGTAAATAAAAATCTGCAAGAACATTGTATATTAATTGCTTTACATTTGAAATTTATGTACTGCATTCGACTCGATTATATTTACATGGATTATAGTTGACCGAACCTCTCTTCTTATTTTTCTGATTCCCAGAATGATTAGGGCTCCTGATTAAGATTAAGGCCGCTTTCAAAAAAGCATTTCTACCAAACCCAACGAGCCAGTAAATTCCCCGCTTTGCCAAGTAGGTCTCATAGACTTTCGATGAATTACCCGGAAAAATGTCAAAATACCACTGCTTTACACTTTGACGAAAATTACCATGCATTAGTCCAAAATCAAGGTAAACGTTGTTTTCCCGTAATAATATTGTGGTAGTAAAAAACCCCGAAATATGAAAAGAAGGATAAACTTTGTCGAGATTGGTAGATTTCTTATTTGTTTAGGTGTTTCCTGGATAGCCTGGTTATGCATGTGGCATACCGGATCTATTTTCTAAAGAAAAAACTTTTGGAATATCTTGTTGAACAAAGACCGTTTTGCGTTTAAACGGTCTTTGTTCTTTTGCGAATATATGAAACCAATGTTATCGTACCAATATTAGGATAGCACCAAGTGCGGTCAAAATCAAGATCATCTTTCGATAAAAACCTTCCTTGATGATTTTCACCAAGCGCACTCCAACATAAAGGCCCACAAGTATACCAGGCGCCAACTTTAAATTGATCAATAGCGTTTCAGGGGTTATAGTACCCCAAGACCATATATGAAAAGGAAGTTTAAATACATTGATAATTAAAAACAACCAAGCTGCCGTACCGATGAATTCATTTTTTGGCAAGCGCATGGCCAAAAAGAAAATATTGCTGAAGGCACCTGCCAAATTGCCGATCATAGTGGTTATGCCTGCCAATATTCCAATAAATCCTGCGAAGGACCAATGGGTAGGTACTTTTTTCGATTTTTTGCGGTCCCACCAGTACATCATCGCAACACTCCCCAATATTATTACGGCCATACCGATCTTAAAGGTGTCCTCGTCCAGATCCATTCCAATAAATACACCAATCAATATACCTGCCAGTATCCAGGGTAAGAACCGGGCGATATATTTCCATTGGGTATGGCGATTATAATAGCTTACAGCAAAAACATCGGCAAGGATAAGTAAGGGCACAACCAGTCCTGTTGATTCTTTGGCGCCAAAAGCCAATGCCATTAAAGTAACATTGATGACCGCTATTCCCTTGATTCCCGCCTTTGACATGCCTACCACGAATGCAGCTGCAAGTCCCATAGCCCATGCGAAAGCCGAAATATCCGATTGTATTGATAGGAGCATTGTTGTCGTTTAGCGAACAAGGAGCAAATGTATCCTAAAAAATTTTATCTTTAGCGCTTAACCAACATTCAACCAAATGGTATTAAGTACTTTAGATTATAGCTTCATTATAGTATTCTTCACCATAGTTTTAGGAATCGGGGTTTATGTCTCCAAAAAGTCCGGGAAGAACAGTTCAGAATTTTTTCTTTCGGGCAGAACCATGCCCTGGTGGCTTTTAGGCCTTTCGATGGTGGCGACTACATTTTCAACCGATACACCGAACCTGGTAACCGATCTTGTTCGTTCAAACGGCGTGTCCGGTAATTGGGGCTGGTGGTGTTTTTTGATTACAGGTATGTTGACCGTATTTGTCTATGCCAAACTTTGGAGAAAATCGAATGTAAATACCGATTTGGAATTTTATGAACTGCGTTATGGTGGTAAACCTGCCAGTTTTTTGCGAAAATTCAGGGCAATTTATCTCGGGGTCATCTTTAATGTGATCACGATGTCAGCAGTTACCTTGGCCGCGATTAAGATCGGAGGTATAATGCTAGGCCTTGAACAATGGCAAACTGTAGTGGGTGCTGGGTTGATTACCGTAACTTTTAGCG
>JAHHKH010000321.1 GCA_018679695.1 Maribacter sp. | reverse complement strand
CCAATACATCCCTAGGTTGTGCCTCTATTTCATATTTACCGTTCGCATCGGTCTGTATTCCTTCGGAAGTGCCTTTGATGGAAATGTTCACATTGGCCAAGGGATAGCCCATATCAGATACCACGCCTTAGATTTTATTTACTTTTTCTTGGGAAATGCCTTGGAAGGAAATTAAGAATAACAAAAGCGTAAGTAATCTAGCCATAAACTATTTTTGTGGTAAATATATTACAAAAAAAAGGTGCTTAACGTATTGAATCGTTATTTCAATATATTTTTATTCTTATCAAGACAATTTAGGAGCCGGTTTTAGTCTGCGGCTTTCTTCGAGCTATTGCGAACCTTGAAAAGTTCTAAATTGACATTTTTGAGTCCAAGCTTAAAGACCTTTGTCTCCTTACGTTGGGCAAGGCTGCCATAATCGTAATAGATTGTCGCCTTTAAGTACGAAGGTGTCAGACTCTTGTTCCCCAAATACTTGGCATTTACCTGCCATGTCCCTGAAAGGGATTCATCAATTAAAAACTCATCGCAAGCGTACCCAATCAACTTTTCCTCACGTATACGCTCCGAATTCACGGCCAGGGAATGCGTTTTTTTATAATAATGCCCCTCGGGGTTTACGAACTGTAACTCGAACTCCGCTTCGCTATCGTTCCATTCAAAAACCAATCGTGTACCGCTGAAATATTCTTTCAACAGGGCTTTCTTAAAGTCCTGTTTTGAAAGGATGTCCCTACCGCTTACAGCCACCAAATTATTCAACTCACGGTCCATTAATTTCGCAAATGCCGTGGAATCATTGGCCAAAAACCCTTTGTTCAGTAAATAATCGTAGCGCATATATAAGGACGCTGCCTTTTTGCTATCGCCCATTTCGCGATAACTGTTAGCGAGGTCCATATAGGACTGTCCATAGTTGGGGCGTTGTATGAATATTTCCTTATAAAGCTCATTGGCTTTTTGGAAATCGCCATTAGCTTGGTAAACATAGGCCATGGCCTTTAAGGCTATCGGGTTTTCCTTAAACCTAGCCAAGCCATCTTGTAGTATATCCGCTTCAAACCGATCGCCCTTCCAATGCTCATTGACATACTGGAGCGCATCAACGTAATACCCATAACTAGATCCATACCTTGGTGCATAGAAGGCATGCTTCTTTTTAAATTCTTCTAGAGAACTACTTTCCTGAAATTCCTGAAGATAGATCGGCAAATCACTGGAAAGTGAATTCAAGGACAATGCATCGCCCATATACTTGTTGTTGCGAAGCCTGGCCTGATCTGCAATTTCTTTTGATTTCGGGTTGGTGCTTCCAGAATTTGTGTTGATAATGACCACGCCACCGGAAGCAATAGCACCATACTTCGTGCTCGCTGCAAAACTTGACAGTACTGCAACCCGCTTCATATTACTGGGTAAAATCCATATGGGGGCATCGGTCATGATTTGACCGTCTACATCAAATATAACGGATTGATCATTGAATAAGGAGTTTGAACCTCTTACGGTAACACGTGTATCTGTTTTGCTGACATCACCTTCTTCCCCTTTTCGCCCTGTTAAATTCGAGGATTGCGTAACTCTACCCGCATCGATTCCCCCAGTGAGACAATCACCTCTAACGGTTAGCCCAGGGAACTCATTTCGCAATACATCCAAGATACATAAGTTTACACTACTTATATATTCTTCAGAGAGAATACGGATTTGATAAGCCGCCGTTTCTGGATCAATTATGCCATAGGCGGTTTTTATCAGGTTTGGATTTGAATTATACTCCAATTCCAATTCTTGTTGAGAGCGTCTTTTACTTTTTGTCACCACTACTTCGTCAAGTTCCTCCAAATCAGGAATCATTTCAACATTCAAAATTCGTGTGACATCCTCGACTACGATTTCAACAGTTTTCTTACCTGTAAAAGAATAGCGAATCGTATTTCCCGGTAGTGCCTTTAGCGTATAACGACCTTGTGCATCGGAAAACAAGGTTGTATCCAATTCGTCTACCGTTATTTGCACATTTTCCATTGGAGAGTGACCATCGCTGACAATGCCCGAAATAACTTTTGACCTCTCCTGGGAAAAAACAGTGTTGAGGGTCAAGAATAAAATAAAAATCATCTTTTTCATATTGCAGTTTTTATTATGTTACCTATTTAAATTGAGTCAAATCATGCTATATTTTGGCATTTGGATCCAATGAATAATAGTCATTCGTGTTTACTACTTATAACATCACTACATCCCTCTATATACAAACCCCGCTTCATGACGCAGTAGAAATGTTCGCATAGCATTTTTAAAAATCAATTACTAACTATTTGCCAATACTCAACTGGAAATAGCCTTTGAAACTGTATCTATGGTTAATAAATGCCTATTTATATTTTCCTTCTGTAACCTGTATACTTTTAATTCTTTACGCTGGGAAGGTTTCCCATAGTCAAAATAAACTGTGACCTTTAAATAAGTGGGGTCTAAAGACTTATTGCCAAAATACTTTAGGTTAAATCTCCATTCACCCCCTAGATCTTCGTTTATAAAGAACTGTTTACTGGAATACCCTTGGGTCTTCTCATCGGTAATACTTTCAGGATTCCTGTTAAATGTATGTCGCCAAGTATAATAATTCGGAGGGTACATGCATTGTACATCGAATTCAGCTTCGCCATTGTTCCATTCCAGTAACAATCGAATTGGGGAATATCCGAGTACCTGCTCAATATCGATAACTTGGGAAGACATCTCCATTTTATGGCGTGCTATAAGATTATGTGATTCAATGTTGATGATCGAGTCCATTGCAGTTTGTCGAATCGCTGCCCTATCCAATAACTGTCTTGCATACAGATTCAATGCTTTCCCATGGTTGCCTAAATTGGTGTTGATATTGGCTAAATCGCGATACGATTGGGCATAATTGGGTCGTAACGAAGCAATGGCTTGGTACAATTGCATTGCAGCCTGGAGGTCCCCGATTTCTTCATAGGAATATGCCAAAGCTTTTAAAACGGGAGCATTGCTGGAATAATTGGTTTTCACAGAATTCCAAATTTCCTCAGCTTTCCCTTTGTTTTTCCATTTTTTAAAAAAATAGGTTCCGCTCGCAATGGCTTCATAAGGTGAAATATCAAAATTTGCCTCTAGTTTCTCATTGACCTGCGAGGCTTTTTCCTCGGAATCAGCGTCATAAAGATTTTTCAAATTATGAGGTACTTCGGTATCCCAGCTCGCGGTTTTAAAAGCTTCTAAAGCTCTTTTCTTTCTTAATGCGATGGAGTCCTTGAACTTTTGAGTCGCTTCTGGGTCGATATAATTACCCTGTTTCGTATTTATGACTATAACGCCTCCATGGCCCCTTCTGCCATATCTGTTGGAGGCTCCTATTCCCCTGATAATGGCTATCCTATCTATGTCTTGCATCGATAAAAACAATGGGGGATTATCCAAAACCAGTCCGTCTAGATCGTAAACAGCTGCTTTTGAACCTCCCGATAGCGTCTTTGATTCCCTTAAATACACCTTAGTACGGTCTTCATCAAAGATGGTGCCTCCATAGGTTATCCTTCCGATAAACCGGCCTTGAATGGCCTCTAAAAAAGTAGGGGCACTTCGGGGCAATTCATCTACATTGATCATCTGAAGTGACAGTCCAGATTTACGGGAATCCAATATGCCATATTGTGTTCTAATGAGATCTTTGTTCACGGCCAGTTCAAGCTTCCTTTCCTCTGGGCTTCTTTGCTTGTGCTTTTTAACAATAACTTCGTTCAGTTGCTCTTCTTTTGGCAACATATTCACATTAAGTAAAGTAGTTACGTCCTCAAGTACTATTTCGATGGTCTTTAAACCCATATGGGTAAAAACCAAAACATCCCCAGGATTTCCTTGAATGACATACTCTCCCTTTTCATTGGTGTTCACACCTGTTTTCGTATCTTTTAAATTAATATTGGCATTGTAAATAGGGGTGCCATTTAGCGTAACTTTTCCTTTGATTGTCGACGCTGTATTCTGTGCGGATACCGTTAGATAGAAGAAGCATAAAATGAGAATAAATATCTTTTTCATAGTGCAATTTTTTGTTGTATTTCACCACAAAAATCGAACCAAAATTTAATTTCCTTGATGCGATTTTACCCTTGGTATCAATAGTAATTCAGTTTGTCTTCCGTTGACATATCGAAATCCATC
>JAHHKH010000457.1 GCA_018679695.1 Maribacter sp. | reverse complement strand
AATTGCATAGACCTCATTATATCATAAAATCTTGATTCCCAATTGCCTTTGTGAATCTTTTCGGCATTGGCCACACTTTTCGCCACTCTTCTAAAAAGCTGATCTGGATCTTCAACAATCCTTCCTTCAGTATCCCTAAGTAAAAAGCGGTCCTCAAGAATCTGTATGGCGTTGTCCGTTAACATTTATTTCCCGATTTCTAAAGTGAAAACCCGGTTTGGGCGGATAGAATTTGTTTTAGTTTCTTAGTGGTCGTTGAATCTATTAAATTTAGAGCTTCTACCTTGCAAAGTTGCTCTACCAATCTTTTACCAGCCAATGTATTGCTGGTAACGCCAGTTACAATATTAGGTACAATATCGAAGGCCTTCATGAGCCCGTGAACGGCATAAGGGTCAGATGCACTTAGAACGATACATTTAATATGCTCCCGAAGCCTTTCAATTGCGATGTCCCCGTTATAGGGCTCCAAAGGTGAGGCACCGATTTCAATAATGGCGATATCCGCTTTTTGCAGTTCAATTCTGCTCAATAGCTGTGTTAATCTTTCTTGATATTCTTCTTTTGGACAAATAGAGGAAGGAAGACCTACATCAACAAAATCATAGATAGCATCGGCACCGACATCCTTTATGGCCAGAATATCCTTGTACCTTCCTGCTCCAGAAAGCTTAGCCCCCACTACTTTATGACCCGCTTGCTTGAATAAATTGGTCACAATTCTGGCCGATGTTGTCTTGCCGGCCGACATAGATGTACCTACAAATAGGACAATAGGTGTTTTGTATTCAAGTGTGAGTATAGGCTTTACAAAAATTTGCATAGTTAGTTTTTTATTACCTCTAAACGCGTGCCCCAAATAAACCACTTTTATCATTTGGGGTATAAAAACCGATTTGGAGGTCATTTTACCGAAAAGTCCAGCAGCCGTTAAGACAGTCATTTTAAGGTCATCCTCAACATTCCGCCAGGTCCCTGTGGCTTCCAAAGTCGCAAAACGTTCTCCCAAAGCTCCTATAATCTTTTCCCCTCCAACTATACCACGCATTCTTCCATTCGGCAATTCCAGCTTCAAAGTCTCACTCCCGGCATTCACAATTTGACAGGCGACATAATCCCCTGTTCCCCACTGTTCCTTTTTCAGTTTTTTCAACTGAAATTCCCTTTCGGCCAAATCAGAGATTCGGGTCAAGGATGTAAAAATGTATTTATGGTTCATGACTATGCTTTTTTAATTATTCAATGAGTCCGACATCAGTAACAAAGTGAGCAAGGCCGTTCTTTCCGATAACTGGTCCATAAAAATAAACTCGTGTAGTGCATGTGCCCCGTCACCAGTAGTACCAAGACCATCCAGGGTAGCGGTATAGGCACTTGTGGTATTTCCATCCGATCCACCCCCTGCTACTGCTTCCTCCAATTCCATACCCAATAACAGGGCTTTGGATTTTGCAAGTTGCCATAGTTGTCGATTTCGCGCTGTACGCTCCATGGGCGGCCGTCCAATACCTCCTTCAATCTTAATATCCACATCGGGAATCGTTGGTTTTAAACTATAAACCTGTTCGGTAATGAATTCCCCATCTTCTTTATTCAATACCCTGACATCTATTACAGCCTTACTTTCAGGAGCTACGACATTTGGCGAAATACCCCCTTGAATAGTTCCCACGTTTACCGTTATCCCCTTTTCAAAATCATTCATGGCAAATAATTTTTGAACGAGGTGTGAAAGCTCAACAATAGCATTGATCCCTTTCCCGGGATCTAAACCAGCATGCGCTGCCTTTCCTGTAACCGTAATGGTAAACCGTCCCAGACCTTTACGGGCGGTTTTCAATTTTCCGTCAAGACCTAAAGGTGGCTCCATAACAAAGGCCCGTTCGACAATCTTTGCAAGCCTTTTTATGATATGACTTGATTCCCTACTCCCTATTTCCTCATCGGAATTGATCAGGATAATGGGAGAAAGATGGGAGGTTAGGGATTTGTCATGGATTGCCTGTAAAGAAAATATGATTTGCGTAAGTCCGGCCTTCATGTCATAACTCCCAGGTCCGGTCATTTTTCCATCATTTTTGGAAACAGGCATCTTGGAAAGTGTACCTTTTTTCCATACGGTATCGCAATGGCCCAATAATAATTGTATTGGTTTTTTCCTATCCCTATTTTGTGGTCGGGCATATAAACAACCCCCTGTTTTTTTGCCTGGGATATAAAGCGTATAATACCCGATCGATTTCAATTTATTTTCTAAGAACTCCAGCAAGACTTTTTGTGCCTTGCGATCGCCTGATGGAGACTCATAATAGATCAAGTCTTCCAGAAATTCGACCATAGTTTCTTTACTTGCCTTGAAATAGGTTAATAGCTCTGTTGCAATAGTTGTGGTCATAGCAATCATCGTTTGAAATCTTTCGGAAATGGGAAACTGTATGTATCAGCGATTTTTGCAAAACGTCCGGTAGATATATAGGCCAGCAGTGGGTTTTGATATAACTGTTCCTGTTCGTCCTGTTCCGAGACTCTCAGATAATCGTTGTGTACATGTGCGGCTTTTATCAAGCCTGTGATAATACTATAATCATCAAAACCATCGATTATTTTATAGAGTTCGCATTCAAAGTATAAATACGCATCCTTTATCATGGGCACATCCATTAGGGTTGCCTTAACTATGGGTAATGCTTCGATAATTCCCTGGGATTTTGAAATTTCCTCGGAACGTGGGGATGAACTCAGGGAAGTGGTCACTATCTGCTCTGGACTTGGAAAACTAACCGAAAATTCCTTGTACGCCTTTATATTGTGATACGTACCATGTCTGCTTGTACATACAAAACCAAAATAATTGCCAAACCCTAAAGGTGTGGCCATATGTTTTGGGGCAAGATCATAGCCCTTATCTTCCTTGGTTCCGATGACCACCAATGGGGCTACGGTAAATATCCGATCCCAAATTGGCAATTCAATATCCAAGGTGGTGAAATTATCTTTCTGAAGTATAATCATGAGTATTGTAGTTGTTTTGCACTAACTATAAAAGTACAACTACATAGAGCGGGAAGTAATGATTTTGGTCAGCTAAGGACTACCAATAACAGAGGTTAAATTACCGAATACAATAAAGGCAATTCATGGTTTCACAGGCTATCTACTGCTTTTTTAAGTTTACTGCGGACCTCCTCGGCTATTAGGCCCAAACTTTCATTCTCAACGCCCATCATTGAGGCAATTGGGTCTACCGCGGCAACTTCAATACTTCCGTTCTTTGTTTCCCTTACGATTACATTACACGGCAACATGGTACCAATCTTATTTTCAGCCAACAGTGCTTTATGTGCGAAGCCTGGGTTACAAGCTCCCAGGATTTTATAATTCGGGAAATCGACATCCAATTTATTTTTCAAGGTTGTTTTTAAATCTATTTCGGTAAGAATGCCAAAACCCTCGTTCTGCAGTGCCTGGGTTGTTCTACCAATAACCTCCTCAAAAGTGAAATCTGTAAGTGTCTTGTTGAAATAATACTCCATTTATATAATTTTGAATCGTTCTACAAAGGCAATGAAACAAAAACGGGTACACTTGCAGTATACCCGTTTCCTATTAGGAAAACATATTCATCAAAACAATCAAACAATTATTTAAATCATATTATCGCTAAAACAACTTACCCAATTGATCCTACTGTAAATGACTACAATGATTTCCCAACTATGATTTAAGCTGCCTCGCGACACCAAAAACCAATATTGTCAATAACTTTAAAAGAAACCGGCACACCCCCGTGTCCCGGTTTCCCGAAGATACTATTTCTGCCTAATAAACACTTATGGCAGTTTGATCTCCGAGCTCGTTACCAAGCCACGGTAAAAAATTGCCTAGTGTATCGACAGCCTTTATATCTTCATATTTAAACCCTTATTACTCCCCATGAATAACAAGTATGTTTTTCTGAATTTCAAATGAACTTTTATAATAAAATAATAATTGCGCTAAGATAATCCCAAATTATCCCTTATGATATGATATAGATCAGTTCACATGTCTTTTTTATTTTTTTTAACAGTATTGGCACTGATCCATGCGTATAAATTATCCGCATCTTCTTTATTACATAACTGTGACCCTGGATGCAGTGTAGCAGCAGTACCGCAAGCCACACCATATTTTACCATTTCTATCAGGGGTTTCCCTTGTATCATACTAAGAACCATTCCCGCAACCATGCTGTCACCTGCCCCAATTGTGCTTTTTTGTTGAACTGTGGGAGCCAGAATATGTTCCATTAGCTCCCCGCTGGCCAGCAAAGCACCTTTAGCACCCATAGACACAACAAGAATCTCACAGTCGTGTTGTTCCAAAACCATTTTGGTTAAAGATTCAAGCTCAATGGCGGAAATAAAATCAACGCCACATAAAATGCTTAACTCTCCCAAATTGGGTTTCATCATGTAGATTTTGGCCCTCAAACTTGGCAATAAAGCATCCCCTGATGTGTCCAAGACGAGTTTTGCCCCGATTCTTTCAGTGATTTTCGAAACCTGTACATAAAAATCAGCGGGGACTCCAGGTGGTAACTTACCACTGGCAACCAAAAAATCGTTTTTTTGTAGATGATTTTCCAATAGCTTCAATACCCTTTGCCATTCTATCTCGGTGACATTTGGTCCAGGGACTCCAAAAC
>JAHHKH010000281.1 GCA_018679695.1 Maribacter sp. | reverse complement strand
CCTAAACGCTATCGCCTGTGACGATTGCGACCATGAAGGTGATGACAGAGGGAATTCCTAATCGGGTAAGAATTTTTAGACAAAATGGCCTTAAGTTTCGATTTAAGGCCATTTTTTTTATTACCTTAGTTACTCTTGTTGTCTGTTGCTATGAACCAACCAAATTATTTATACCACCTTAAAAAGGTAGTCCTAACCATTGTAATTATGATGGTTTTTGCTTGCAATAAACAAGATTCCATTGCATACACTAATTCTGTTACGACAACTAATGACAGTATATTCAAATGGATAGATCAGGGGAAGGATTCCGACTTTTCAGAAGAAGTAAGGTCTCTATTATTGGAAAAAGCTTATGTCGCAGCTTCAAAAAGTATAAACGACACCCTCAAACCAAAGTATTATTTACAGCTCTCAAACGCTTATTTGAAACTCAAGGACTCGGCGTTGTTCTTAAGAACGAATAAAGAAAGTATTGTTCTTGCCAAAATTGTAAATGACAGCAAAACCCATGCAGGGGCCCATTGGGACTTAGCCACTTATTATGGCAATATTAAATTACCGGATAGCGCCTATGCCAATTATAAGGAGGCCCATATTTTATATGATGCAGTTGGAGACGACCCTAATTCAGCAAGACTGTTATACAATATGGCAAGATCCCAAGTTGATGTAAAAGACTATACCGGTGCCGAAATCAATGCCATCAATGCCATAAAAATCTTTAAGCCCTTAGAAGACAACAAACGACTATACCGTTGCTATAATCTCTTGGGTACAATTTCTACCGAATTGAAGGAGTATCAGAGAGCCTTGGAATACTTTGATGACGCTGAAAACCACTTAGACCAGATTTCCGGTGATGAGAATGTAAATCGTTACTCCGGATCATTGCAAAACAATATTGGCAACGTATTTAAGGAGCAGGGGGATTTTGCAAATGCAACCAAATACTACACCAATGCGCTGAATAGTGATGATAGTCTGCAGTTCAAAAGACCAAAAATATATGCCCAATACCTGATCAATTTATCCACAAGCCGACTTTATTCAGGTGATACTTTGGGTTTAAAAAAAGATTTGAAAGTTGCAAAACATATATTTCAAGAAGAAAGCGATAGTGAAGGGCTCTCCTTTGCGCACTATGCATTTGCGGAATATTTTTTAACATATAAGGACACGGTTCAGGCACTGCACAGTGCCGAATTAGCCAGACAGTTCGCCGAACAAAGTTCCAACAACAAACGGCTTTTGGCATCCCTTGCCCTATTAACCCAAATGGATTCCGATAATTCCTCTCGTTATGCACAAAGACATTTTGAACTCAGTGATAGTTTACTGTTAGCAGAAAGAAAAGCACGTGATAAATTCACCCGTATAAGTTTTGAGACCGATGAGGTTGAAGCCGCCAATAGGGAACTCGCGCGTAAACAGCAGATCTGGATAGGGATCGCATTGGGCGTCTTTCTCCTTGGAATCGCAGTCTATATAATAATCAACCAGCGCGCAAAAAACCAAGCCTTGCGATTTCAACAACAACAGCAGGCCAGTAACCAGGAAATCTTTGATTTAATGCTTTCGCAAAAGCAAAAAATCGAGGAAAGCAAAAAAATGGAGCAAAAAAGAATTTCAGAAGAACTGCATGATGGTGTTCTAGGTAAGATGCTCGGGGCGCGTATGGTACTCACCGGTTTGAATAAAAGAACAAATGAAGAGGCCATCGAGGAGCGGGCAATTGCCATTGCTGCTTTAAAGGATGTTGAGGGCGAAGTACGGGCAATCTCACACGAATTAAGTCATGCGGCCTATCAAAATATGAACAACTTCATTCATTCTATCCAAGAACTCTTAGGGAATGTTGGTACCGCCAATGGCATTGCACCTTCCTTCGAATATGATGAAGATTTTGAATGGGATTCGTTGAAGGGCGATATCAAGATCAACTTATACCGAATAGTTCAGGAATCCCTGCAAAATGCAGTAAAACACGCAGAGTGTAAGAATATTTTGGTTAGCTTTGTAAGACAGAATAATTCGCTACATATTACTATAAATGATGACGGCAAAGGCTTCAAGACCAATGGAGGGAGAAAAGGTATTGGCATGCGGAATATCGAATCAAGGGTTGTTAAATTAAATGGCACCTGGGAAGTTAATAGCATTGTTAATAAGGGCACTACAATTACCTTACACATACCATTGAATGGCAGTAAAGCACAAACTGAAATTGAAATAACTGAAAAGAACCTACAGAATATAGAATAGACTCATTAGATGAACAATGAAGATTGTACGACTTTTATCGGTAGACGACCATGCGATGACCGCCATGGGCTACAAATATATTTTAGAGGGTTCTGAATTTGATGGTTTTCAGGTCAAGGTAGATACGATAAATACCTTTGAAGGGGCCATTGAAAAAATTGATTTTTCGGCTCGTTCCCTACCCTACGATATCCTTTTATTCGATATATCGTTATTCCCTGCTCAGTCTAACGATACACGAAGTGGTGAGGATTTAGGAATTTACGCCCGAAAAAAGGTGCCTAGTTCCAAAATAGTCTTTATGTCATCCTTTAGCGATAGTTATCGGATTAATAGCATCTTTAAATCTGTTGACCCTGACGGGTATATGGTTAAATCAGAAATAGATGAACAGTCGCTTTGTGCCATGGTACGCACAGTGTTGACAAGGCCGCCTTATTATACGGCCAGTGCATTATCGGCAATTCGAAAAAAAATGGCCAATGATTATGATTTGGTCGATGATACCGATAAAAAAATATTGCATTATATTTCGATAGGCACGCGAACCAAGGATATTGGACCATTGATTGCGGCAGCTACTACCACTGTTGAATCACGAAAACGACAGTTAAAATCGCTTTTTGGAATAGAGTCGGGAAATGATATAGAGCTCATTGAAGAGGCTAGAAAGCGTGGTTTTATATAATACTTGAAAATTCTATTATTAACATTGCTGTAACTTATTGAATAACAATATTTTACATTTTTTAGTGACCTAAAAATAGGATAACCTTATTTTTTATAAGGTTATCCTAAGTTCAGTTTTCATGGCATAAGTTTAAATTTGAGGTTATCCCATACTCAATTAATTTAATATGCCTTCAAATCCAGAGGAATTCAATAGTAATCAACCAAACCGGAGTACAAAATATGCTTCGTTCAATGGTATGAAGGGTTTCGTAAAAAACCTTGAGAAGCATTTCTTTTCCGACATTTATATCAAAGAAAATTCCCCAAATACCGATAAAATCAATTTGGTCATTGAGCTGCAATGTAATTTGTCGTTGATAGAGGTGATTCTGCACTACGATATGGGAAATTGGGGAGCATATAATCAAACAAGGTATTCGCTTTCCGATGAGATTAAGGTATTGGAGAGAATGAACGGTATGGCGGTTGACGTTGATGAATTAACAATTATCCTCAATGATACCAGTATAATTATAGATAAGATTTACAACCATAGTATTTCTGACCAATTGATTACTATTTTCAACGAATTGGGAAAACAATATTTACAGTTCACAAATGGCAATATGGAAGTTCCCTACGAGATATTTGTTGCGGTATATGAAGAGGTAAGGACACAATCTGAATTTCCAATACGTCACCGAAAAAAGACCGAAAACTATTGCAACTATTGGGCCTTATACTTTGAGTCGGAAGCAAATCCGGTAATCTATGATTTGAAGAATTCACAGATTATCTATGAGGATTTATATATGATCAATAAATAATTAGGTGATTTTAGGCATTGAACAATGGTCTGCCTTGCATCAATTCATTCACTTCTCCCCTAACCTTGGAAATCAAATCCTCCTTTTCAGGATTGGTCAGGACTTGATCCACCAAGTCAACAATAATTTTCATTTCCGTTTCTTTTAAGCCTCTTGTAGTAATAGCCGCTGTACCAAATCTGATTCCAGAGGTAACAAATGGCGACTTATCATCAAACGGAACCATATTCTTGTTCGCGGTAATATCTGCCTTAACCAATACCTTTTCAGCATCCTTGCCTGTAATATCCTTGTTTCTCAAATCGATTAACATCATATGGTTATCGGTTCCACCAGAAATAATATGATAATCTTTGGCCACAAATGCTGCTGCCATTGCCGCAGCATTTTTCTTGACCTGGAGCATATAATTTAAAAACTCGTCAGTGAGGGCTTCGCCAAAAGCAATTGCTTTAGCAGCAATGATATGTTCCAATGGGCCCCCTTGATTTCCCGGAAAAACCGCCAAATCCAATAAACCTGACATTTTTCTCAAGTTACCATTCTTCAATCGAATGCCAAATGGATTTTCAAAATCCTGACCCATCAGGATGAGGCCACCCCGTGGACCGCGCAAGGTCTTATGCGTAGTAGTTGTAACTACATGGCAATGGGGTATTGGATCATTAAGAATACCTTTTGCAATCAATCCTGCCGGATGGGCAATATCTGCCAGTAAAATTGCATCGACACTATCGGCAATCTCCCGAAATCTTTTAAAATCCATATCCCGTGAATAGGCCGATGCTCCAGCTATAATCAACTTTGGTTTTTCTTTTTCCGCAACTTCTTGAATTTTATCATAATTGAGAATCCCGGTTTCCTCTTCCACGCCATAAAACACCGGATTATATAATTTACCTGAAAAGTTGACCGGTGAACCATGGGTTAAATGCCCACCATGTGAAAGGTCAAAACCCAGAATGGTATCACCTGGTTTTAAAAAAGCGTGATAAACGGCAGCGTTTGCCTGAGAACCTGAATGTGGCTGAACATTTGCATAAGCCGCACCGAAGAGTTCCTTGGCCCTATCAATTGCAATTTGCTCGACTTGATCAACAATCTCGCAACCCCCGTAGTATCTTTTGCCCGGGTAGCCCTCGGCATATTTGTTGGTAAGCACCGAGCCGGCTGCTTCCATAACTTGTGGACTTGTAAAATTCTCTGATGCTATGAGTTCAATTCCATTCAATTGTCTTTCCTTCTCTGCATCTATTAAATCAAAAATCTGTTGGTCGCGTAGCATGTTTTTATATTCTGTTAAATGAGCGGTAAAAATACGAATTGCCAAGTGGTTATTGATAGAAAATAATATATTTGATAAGGAATTTATCAAACACAAATTAACAATTGAAATATGTCAATAAACGCAAATGATCCATCTAAAAAATCCTGGATCAATACTCCTGAAAATAGCGACTTTCCGATTCAAAACATACCTTTTGGAGTGTTTTTGACCAGGGATGATATAATTACCATAGGAACAAGAATCGGGGATACGGCTATCGATTTGGGAGCTATGCATCAGTTAGGTTACTTTGAGGGCATACCGTTGACAGATGATATATTTCTTCAGGACACCTTGAATGATTTTATTTCTGATGGAAAAAAAACATGGAGATTGGTACGAAATCGCATTAGTGAGGTATTCGATATAAATAATGAAACCTTACAGCAAAATGAAGATCACAAAAACATTATTCTATTCACTTTAAATGAAATAGAAATGCAATTACCGGTGCATATCGGTGATTATACCGATTTTTATTCGAGTAGGGAACACGCCACCAATGTAGGTTCGATGTTCCGGGACCCTGAAAATGCGCTCATGCCCAATTGGTTGCACATACCTGTTGGATACCACGGGCGGAGTTCTACGATCATACCAAGTGGAGTGCCCATTCATAGGCCATTGGGACAAACATTACCCAAGGGAGCTGAAAAACCCATATTCGGACCTTCACGATTGGTTGACTTTGAATTGGAAATGGCTTTTATTACCACAGACGCCAATTCAATGGGAGAGCCTATTCCTATTAGCGAAGCGGAGGATTATATTTTTGGCATGGTCTTATTCAACGATTGGAGTGCCCGTGACATCCAAAAGTGGGAATATGTACCTTTGGGTCCTTTTTTAGCCAAGAGTTTTGCTTCTTCGATTTCCCCATGGATCGTAACCTTGGATGCCTTGGAACCTTTTAGAACCAAAAGCCCTTTGCAAGACCCAAAACCATTGCCCTACCTACAGCAAGAGGGAAACCACAGTTTTGACATCCATTTGGAAGTTGATATTGTTACCCATGAAGGCAATAGGACAACAGTTTCAAAATCCAATTTCAAATACATGTATTGGACCATGTCGCAACAATTGGCACACCATACGGTAAACGGCTGCAAAATAAATAGTGGTGATATGATGGGAAGTGGCACCATATCGGGACCAACTCCTGATTCTTATGGCTCAATGCTTGAACTTGCCTGGCAAGGCACCAAACCGGTTGCGCTAAACGATGGTACCGAGAGAAAGTTCATTCAGGACAACGATACTGTGGTAATCAAAGGTTATTGCATGGCTAAGGGCCAAAGAATCGGTTTTGGCGAGGTATCTACAAAATTACTCCCCGTATTTGAATAGAAATCAAAAAACAATAGCGAATTAGGTTTTTTCATCGGGACAATACGATAGTTTATCGTTTTACGTTATCAACAAACACAGTTTTGGCACGAGTGTTGAAAATGTATTACAAAACGGTAAATTTAAATGTCATGAAAAAAGTATTACTACTAAGTGGAATTTTACTTTTATTTATTGCTTGTGGTGGTGTCAAAAAGACCCAACAGGCCATAAACACGGGTAATTATATGAACGCCATTAACAGTGCCGTTCAAAAATTGGCTGACAATAAAGACAGAAAGGCAAATCAAGATTATGTTCTTTTATTGGAAGAGGCTTTCCAAAAAAACACGGAAAGAGAGATGGAACGTATTGCTTATTTGAAAAAAGATGGTAATCCTGCCAATCTTGAAGCAATATACAAGGGTTATAACAACTTAAATCGTATTCAAGAATCCATAAAACCTTTGCTTCCTTTACAGGTTTATGATGAAAATAGGTATGCGGAGTTTGCTTTTACAAACTATAACAATCACATTATCACAGTTAAAGAAGATCTTTCTGCCTATCTCTATGATAATGCTGTAAATCTGCTTAAAAATGCCTCCACCAAGTGGGACTATAGGAACTCTTACGATGATTTTGCCTACTTGAACGAAATCAATCCAGGATATTCAAATACCAAGAGCAAAATGGAGGAAGCCTATGAAAAGGGCCAGGATTATGTTAGGGTAGGCATGATCAATAATACGGATAAAGTAATACCGGTTAGGCTCGAAGAGGAATTACTGAACTTCAATACATTTGGATTAGAGGATAAATGGACGAAGTACCATACGAATCACCTTGAGAACATCTCCTATGATTATGATATGCAGGTTGAATTTAGGGAGATCAATATTTCACCAGAGCAGATGAATGAAAAACAGATCATAAAAGAAAAACAGATAAAGGATGGTTACCAATATGTACTTGATGATGACGGTAATGTGGTCAGGGATAGTTTAGGAAATAAGATAAAGGTTGATAAGTTCAGAACCGTTCAATGTAATTTTTATCAATTTACACAATTCAAAACCGCTCAGGTAAAGGGATTGGTGAGTTTTAAGGATTTGGAATCAAAACAACAACTGAACTCCTATCCTATTTCAAGCGAATTTGTCTTTGAACACGTATATGCCAATTATGACGGGGATAAAAGAGCGTTGGACAACGATTTGGTCTCTTTATTGAATTTGGCGGCCGTACCATTCCCAACAAATGAACAAATGGTCTACGATGCTGGAGAAGATTTAAAAAACCGGTTGAAAGGAATTATTACCAGACATAAATTCAACTAATCAAAAAGCCCCGATACGCTTATCGGGGCTTTTTTCTTAATAGCTATTTAAGTCCATATCATTAATTGCCCCATGTGAACCATGGGCAACTGCAATCCCATTTCGGATAACAAGAAGTTGAGGGGATTGGTGTACTACTTGAAACTTATAACCAACTTCATTGGATACTTCCCTATTTGCATGCACATCCAAGTAATAAAGATCCAATTGATTTTCCGGGAAATCAAAAGTGGCGTTAAAAGTATTCAATACCATTCTACTGATACCGCATGTAGTGGAATGTTTGAATATAAGTTGTGTTTTGGTTTTTGATTTTTCAGCGATATCCTCCAATTGAGGTATGTCTACCAAAGGCCTCCAAGGCACTTTATTCTTCTCTTCCCTAGTATTAACTTTTGCCTTACCAAATAGATCATTGAATAATCCCATACTTTATTTTTTTCACTAAGTCGTTTTATCACAAATACCTTACTACTGCCGAAGTGTCCTGTTTTTATTGCCTTCAACCGACATTATGTCCGCTTACTTTACTTGGTAAGGTTGTTGACATTGATGAATCAAAAGTAAACCATAACTAGAAAATAATACGAAAATGACCTTTAATAATTTTACGATAAAATCACAGGAGGCCATTCAGTTGGCTCAACAGGTTGCCCAGGAATTGGGACATCAACAAATTGAAAATGAACACATATTCAAAGCTATTTCACAAGTAGATGAAAATGTGTTACCCTTTATTTTGAAGAAACTGAACGTCAATACCAACCTTTTGAACCAGATTCTAGAAAAGGAGTTGGAAAGTTTTCCAAAAGTATCAGGGGGTGAAATCATGGTTTCGCGGGAAGCTGGTAAA
>JAHHKH010000278.1 GCA_018679695.1 Maribacter sp. | reverse complement strand
AGTGGATCCAGTTCCAGAAACCTCAGTAGGAGTGGGTGAACCTGAAGAAAAATCCAAAAATAATCGGTTACCTAAAATTGGTGTACCCCCTAATGTGGCTCCTCCAAGATTATCGGCCATAAAGGGAATGTTGAAAGCACCTCCACCTACCAAGGCAAAATTCGAAGCCAGCATATTTGGAAAAGATGCTGTTTGCCCATCTATAAACAATGCGTTATCCGAGTACCCAGCCGTTATGGAATTACCCACTGCCACATAGTTCGAAAAATCGGCAGACCCACTAGTATAGGTAATCGGGTCGGGTTCAATGGGTGTAAGATCAATTACGGGGTCATCATCACTACAGGAGACCAATAGAAGACCAAAAATTGCGAGTATTGCGGGAAGCTTTTTCATTGTTAAAGTTTGAGTTAATGGGTTATATTACGAGAAATCCAAAATTAATTAAAATTATGACACTCGCAATAATTAGGGTAAAAAAATTATGCATGCATAATAAATAGACTATTTTATTGTAGATTTATGAAATCCATGGTCTTGTTGAAGAATTGAACAGGATTTTCGGCATGAAGCCAATGCCCTGCATTATCTATGGTTTCGATTCTTGCACTTGGGAAGTGGTTTCTAATGGAATCGCTATCCGCAGGGACAATGTATTCCGATTTGTCCCCTTTTAGAAATAGGGTTGGGCCTTCATAAATATCAGATGGGATAATGTCATCACCAATTTCCCCCATTTTTTCACCTAATACGTTTAGGTTGAACCGATAACCGAGTTTTCCTTTTTCGACCCAATATAAATTTTTCAACAAAAACTGACGGATTCCCAAATCATGGATGTATTTACTTAATTCGGCATCGGCCTCTGTTCTTGATTTGATTTTGTCAAAATCAAGTTGGTTCAACCCGTCAATGATATATTGGTGATGCGGGGGATAGTATTTGGGTGCAATATCCGCCACTATCATCTTATGCATTAAATCAGGATACGTAAAGGCGAATTGCATTGCGGTCTTTCCACCCATTGAATGCCCCAGTATTATGGCATTCTCCAAATTGTGTTGCCGTATATAATGTCTGATGTCCTCAGCTAGAATATCGTAATCAAAATCCTTTGAATGAAAACTTCTACCATGATTTCGTTGATCAATTAAATGAACTTGCAAACCTTGATCGGCATATTGCATGCCTAAGGTTTTCCAATTGTCAGACATGCCTAAAAATCCATGTAAGATCAATAAGGGTTGTCCTTCACCTAAAATGTTGGAGTACAAAGATGGATTCATTTCAGTTTATTTAAGTACATCTTCACCACATTGTCTAATCCAAAATACAGCGATTCACAGATTAAGGCATGCCCGATGGAAACTTCGAGCAAATTAGGAATGTGTTCTTTAAAATATTTTATGTTGTCCAAGTTAAGGTCGTGACCCGCATTGATACCCACTTGCAGGGTGCTGGCCAGTTGGGCAGCTTCAATGAAAGGGTCAATACCTTTAAAATAACCTTTTCCAAATTTTTCGGCATAACTTTCGGTATATAGCTCAATACGATCGGTTCCGGTATTCGCTGCTCCTTCGACCATCTTTAGGTCGGGATCCACAAAAATCGATGTTCTTATTCCGTTTTTCTTAAAAGTTGCAATAACATCTTTCAGAAAGTCCCTATGCTTAATGGTGTCCCATCCGGCATTCGAAGTTATGGCATCTTCAGCGTCTGGAACCAGGGTCACTTGGGTAGGTTTTACATTCAAAACCAACTCAATGAACTTTTGAATGGGATTCCCTTCTATATTGTACTCCGTTATTACAACGTCCTTCAAATCCCGTGCATCCTGGTATTTTATATGCCTTTCATCAGGCCTTGGGTGCACGGTTATTCCTTGAGCACCAAAAGATTCAATGTCCTGAACAACTTTGATCAGATTAGGTACATTACCGCCCCTTGAATTTCTCAGGGTCGCAATTTTATTAACATTTACACTTAGCTTAGTCATTGGAAATTTCAATTCAAAAGAAGGCAAATTTACAAAATAGGCACACCTTTTGATATATTAAATTAGTATTTTGCGTTATAATTTCAGTTATGCAGATCCAGACACACATAATCACTACGATACCTGTCTTTAATTTAAGCGAACCGCTTGAGAATTTGGTTCAATTTTTCATGGAAAATACTTTCTCGCATGTAGCAATTGTCGAAGGGGAAAAATTCTTGGGCGTCTTTAATGAAAATGATTTGGAGAACTTCGAGGTTGACAAAAAACTAGAGGATTATCGATTTAATCTAGAGTCTTTTTTTGTTAGAAAGGATACGAGTTGGCTCGATGTTCTAGAAACTTTTGCCAGAAATGAAGCAAATCTACTTCCTGTCTTGGACCCTGAAGATAAAGTATTGGGGTATTATGATATTACCGATATTGTAAGTGTGTTTATAGAAACGCCTTTTTTCACAGCACCGGGTGCGATTCTTGTCGTGGCCAAAGAGAGTAAAGATTATTCTTTTAGTGAGATAGTCCAAATTGTTGAAAGTAACAATAGTAAATTCATTGGTGGTTTTATTTCAGATCAAAGAAACGAGCTTGTCCAGGTCACCCTAAAGATCAGCAGTAATAATATGAATGAGGTCATACAGACTTTTAGGCGTTATAATTACAATATACTTTTTGGGAATATTGATGATCAGTTTATTGATGATTTAAAAAAACGATCAGATTATCTTGATAAATATCTAAACGTATAGTAGATATGAAAGTTGCCATTTACGGACAAACATATCAGGACAGCACGCTTGATTATGTTGGCGAATTGATTGATGAACTCCAAAAAGTACCTACCATAATATCAATTGAAGAAGATTTCAGTTCGCATCTATCCGATAGGCTTGGTGAGGTTAAATTTGACACTTTCAATGAATCCGATGGACTTGATGGTTCTTTTGATATGTTCATAAGTTTTGGCGGTGATGGTACAATTTTAAGGGCAACCACCTATGTTCGAGATTTGGGGATTCCCATTGTAGGAGTCAACACAGGGCGACTGGGATTTTTATCGACTTTTAAGAAAGAGGAGGTTCGCAAATTAGTGCAGGAGTTTGTTCAAGGAGCTTATACCATCGTTGAAAGAAGTTTGGTTTCAGTGAATGCAGGGGATCAGGCCAAAGAGATTGGGGCACTTAACTTTGCTTTGAACGAGATATCGGTCAGTAGAAAGGATACTACTTCCATGATAACCGTTGAAACCTTTTTGAATGACGAGTATTTAACCTCATACTGGGCAGATGGCCTAATAGTCTCAACACCAACAGGATCTACAGGATATTCATTGAGTTGTGGGGGTCCAGTAATTATCCCAACGGTCAAGTCATTGGTACTTACCCCCATTGCCCCACATAATTTAAATGCCAGGCCTTTGGTCATATCGGATGACACTGTAATTCGTCTAAAGGTTTCTGGCAGGGAAGATCATCACTTGGTTTCATTGGATTCAAGGATTGCAACATTGGAAAATGGAAAAGAAATAGAAATAAGGAAAGCAAACTTCACCATTAAGATGATAGAATATACTTCAGAGAGCTTTTTAAAAACCCTTCGTAACAAATTATTGTGGGGAGAAGACAAGCGCAATTAAGCCTTAAATAAACAATAATTGTCTTCAAATGTTGTTTATCATGTGAGTATCCTAATGTATTCTAAAGCCTGGAAAAAGCTATGGAAAGGATTATATTTGCAAACTTTTAGAATTTATGAAGAATTATCTTGTTTTGATTCTTGTTTTTTTGGGTGTTTCCTTGAGCGCCCAGACTTATGAAATCGGCGCATTCGCAGGTGGAGCGAATAATATAGGCGATGTTGGAAGAACTAATTTCATACTGCCTTCTGATATCGCATTTGGCGGATTGTTCAAATGGAATAAAAGTAAACGATATGCTTGGCGTGCTAGTGTAATTTATGGTAAATTTACAGCTGATGATTCAAAATCAAGCATTACCTCGAGACAACAAAGGGGTTATGTCGTTAAGAATTCCATTTTAGAGGCTTCGGCCGGTCTGGAGTTAAATTTTGTTGAATATAACTTGCATAAATTGGGTCCGGCCTTTACGCCGTATCTGTATACAGGAGTTACCTATTTTAGGTATGATTATGATTATATTGATGCCGGTCAGCAAATAAATTTTGGACAAAAAGATGGTTCGTTTGCGATTCCTATGATCGTAGGGGTCAAAAAGAGGTTGAATCAGTTTTTGATTATAGGGGCAGAAGTTGGTGCCAGATACACCTTCACTGATAATTTGGATGCCAGTAATCCTGAAAAATCAAATATAAATCAGCAATTGGATGTTGATTTTGGGAATATTTTTAGTGACGATTGGTATGTTTTTTCTGGAATTACCTTAACCTATACCTTTGGCAGAAAACCATGTTCCGATTGCTTTGAGTAGTGCTACATGAACAGAATTGAGGAAATTGATTATCAAAAATTACCAAGACATATTGCCATTATTATGGATGGTAACGGTCGCTGGGCCAAACAGCAAGGTAAATTAAGGGTTTTTGGTCATGAGAATGGTGTGCGTACCGTTCGGAAAACTGTAGAAAGCTGTGTAAAAATTGGCTTGGAATATCTTACGCTTTACACTTTTTCCACTGAAAATTGGAAAAGACCCAAAATTGAAGTTGATACCTTGATGCGACTTCTTGTTTCTTCCCTAAAAAAAGAAATTAAAACTTTTAATGAGAACAATGTTCGGCTAAACACTATTGGTGATATCAAATCGTTACCCCAAAAGGCATATAATGAACTTCTTGAGGTTATGGATAAAACGAAGGATAACACAGGAATGACCCTCACCTTGGCCTTAAGCTATGGTAGTCGTGAAGAGTTGAAGAACGCCATGCAACAAATTGCAATCAAAGTTAAAAATAATATAATTTCGCCTGAAAATATTGATGAAACCATTATTAATACCCATCTTTACACGCAAAATTTGCCAGATGTGGATTTGTTGATTCGGACCAGTGGGGAACATAGAATCAGCAATTTTTTATTATGGCAAATTGCATATGCCGAATTATATTTTATGGATGTATTTTGGCCCGATTTTAGAGAGCATCATTTGGTCGAGGCCATAATAAATTACCAGAACAGAGAACGACGATTTGGAAAAACTAGCGAACAACTTAACTAGCGATATGAAGAGGTTCATGTCACTTGAACTTTTTATTACTTTCTTACTACTATTTTTTGTCACGAATACCAATGCTCAGGATATTTCCTATGAGGATGGCAAGAAATATATTTTGGGGGGGCTTGAGGTAACAGGACTACAAAGCTATAACGAGCAGACTGTAAAAACCTATACGGGTCTTAGGGTAGGTCAGCCAATTACCTTGCCCGGGGAGCAGATAAGTGCTATCATCAATAAACTCTGGGGTCTTGAGCTATTTACTGACATTGATTTCTACATTACCGATATTCAAGGTGAAAACGTATTTCTTGAGTTAAAAATATTGGAAAGACCTACGCTGTCAAAAGTGAGTATAAATGGGGTAAAAGATAGAAAGGTTGATGAAATACTTAAAGACACTGACTTAAAAAAAGGTAAAAAAATTACTGAAAGTCTTATTGCCAATAGTAAGAACTACCTCCAGAATAAATTCAAGAAAAAAGGCTATCTGAACACCAAAGTGAATATTATAACTGCGAAGGATACTGCAGAGACCAATTCAAGGAGCATGGTCGTAAATGTGAACAAGGGTGATAAGGTTAAAATAAAAGACATTGTTTTTGAGGGTAATGATAAGTTAGCTTCAAAAAAACTAAGAAAGGCCTTAAAGAAGACCAAGAAGAAGAAATTGGGTCGTTTTTGGAAAAAGTCAAAGTTTATTGAGGAAGACTATGTAAATGACCTTTCCCTATTAGTGGATAAATATGCTGAAAATGGCTATCGGGATGCTAGAATCATATCCGATACCATTTTGAATGTAGATGAGAACAACATTCAAATTAATATCAAGGTTGAAGAAGGTAATAAATATTACTTTGGGGATATTGATTTTGTTGGGAACAGCGTTTATTCCGATCAGGTTTTAGCCCGTACCCTGGGAATAAAAAAGGGATCCACTTATAATGGGGTCTTATTAAGAGAGCGAATTGCCGATGATTCAAAACCAGATGCCAATGATGTGACAAGTTTATATCAGAACAATGGCTATCTCTTTTCAAGTATTAATCCAGTAGAGGTTTCTGCTGAAAACGATACGATCAACTTTGAAATCCGTATTGTTGAAGGTAAAGAAACATTTTTGAACCACGTTACGGTAACTGGTAATGACAAGACCAACGACCATGTAATTTTTAGGGAGTTAAGAACCCGCCCTGGTCAAAAATATAATAAGTCCGACATCATACGTAGTATTCGCGAGTTGGGACAACTTGGTTTCTTTGATGCGGAACAGATCAAGCCCGATATTGTGAATCCGAAGCCGAACGAAGGTACTGTTGATCTAGCTTATAGTTTGGTGGAATCCGGATCAAGTCAGATAGAATTACAAGGCGGTTATGGAGGTGGAGGTTTTATTGGTACCTTAGGATTATCCTTTAGTAACTTTTCCCTTAAAAATATATTGAATGGCGAGGCTTATAAGCCGGTTCCCATGGGTGATGGTCAAAGTTTTGCCTTACGTTTGCAGGCGAGCAGGACCTTTAGGGTTTATAGCCTTAATTTCTCGGAACCTTGGCTTGGGGGTAAGAAACCAGTGCGGTTTAACTTATCGCTGTCAAGGACACAACAATTTGGTGCTAACTTTTCAAGTAGGGGGCGTGTCGAGGTAAACAAGGACCAAGGATTTTCCATTACCGGTATTTCTGCGGGCTTGGCAAAAAGGGTACAATGGCCCGATGACTTTTTTACCATTTCACACTCCATAGGGTATCAGTTGTATGAATTCAAAAATTATAATATAGGGCTGTTTAATTTTGGAAATGGCAAATCAAATTCTTTATCCTACACTTTAGGAATTTCCAGGAATGCATTGAGTGGGGGTAGAATATATCCTAGGGGAGGATCAAACTTTGAAATAACTGCGAAATTCACTCCGCCATATTCTTTATTCAACAATAAGGATTTTAAAGGATTACAGGAAGAAAGCGATGCCTTGTTTGAGGAAATAATCGCTTTGGATCCAACAGTAGACGCGCAGGAAATAGCTGTACTCAATAGCGAGAGGGAAAAATTGGAAGAAGAACGTTTTAAATGGCTAGAGTATTACAAGTTGGGTTTTAAAGGGGATTGGTATACCTCTCTCGTGGGTGATTTGGTACTCCGTACAAATGCTGAATTTGGTTTTCTCGGAAATTACAATAGTGATGTGGGTGATGTTCCTTTTGAACGTTTTTACGTTGGAGGTGATGGAATGGGTAATTTTACCTTGGATGGTAGGGATATTATACAGCTACGTGGATATGAGAATCAATCATTGACCCCTTTCAGTACAAATCCAATTACGGGAAGGACCGAACAGAACGGAGGATTGGTGTACAATAAATTTTCGTTGGAGCTTCGATATCCATTAACTTTAAAGCCTTCCGCCTCTATTTATGGCCTTGCTTTTTTAGAAGGAGGGAATGCCTTCAACAATTTTCAGGAGTTTAATCCGTTTCAAATAAAACGATCGGCCGGAGTGGGGCTTAGAATCTTTATGCCAGCGTTTGGACTATTGGGTATTGATTTTGGTTATGGGTTTGATGAGGACCAAAGGCCTCAATCTGCAGGTAACGGACCAAGTGGTTGGCAAACACACTTCATCATCGGCCAACAGTTTTGATTTAAGAATCGTGGTATAAGCTAACTTGTTCATTTTAAAAGATTTAGTATTTTTGGCACGATATTTTCTATATATTAAAACGGAATCAAAATGAGACCACGAACAAAAGTTCTTATAATAGTATCCTTGATACTTTGTGCTACTTATACTTTCGCTCAGCGAGGTGTCAGAATTGCTTATGTGGATATGGAGTATATCCTGGAAAATGTTGAGGAGTATCGCGATGCTAGCGAACAATTGGAGACTAAAGTTCAAAAATGGAAGGTCGAGATTGAGCAAAAGCAGCGTATTGTTGACCAAATGAAGAAGGACTTAATGGCTGAAAAGGTACTATTGACTAGTGAATTGATTACAGAACGGGAGGAAGATATTCAAATATTGGAAAAAGAGATGATTGAATATCAGCAGGATCGTTTTGGACCCCAAGGGGATTTGGTAATGCAAAAAAGACAGTTGATCCAGCCAATACAAGATCAGGTCTTTAACGAGGTACAAAAAATAGGTGCCAATAAAAAATATGATTTTATTTTTGATAAATCGGCGGATGTTGTAATGTTGTATTCCGAAAAAAGACATGATATCAGCGAATTGGTATTGAGGGGAATAGCAAGGACAAGGAAAGTTAGCAAACCCAAGAAAAAGGCGGTTGCTAAAAATAGATTAGCCGATTTTGAAGGGGAAGAACCTGTTGAGGAAATGAGCGATGCCCTAAAGGCGAGGATGGAAAAGGCAGCACAAGCTGAAGAAGCAAGGACAAAAACTGCTGAGGAAAAACGAGCAGAACAGTTGAAGATCAGGGAGGAACGTAAAAAAGCCTATGATGAAAGAAGGAAAAAGCTTTTAGAAGAAAGGGAAGCTAAAAAGAAAGAAAAATTGGAAGATAGAAAAAAGGATTCTGAAGAAGAGAAAGAATCAAATAATTAATAGAAATCATTAACTTAAATTAACACTCAAATATTTTAACTAGAAATCATGAAAGAAGTAAAGAAAATGGCTATTGCCTTATTTTTATTCGTTGCAGCAACAAGTTTTGTTCAAGCACAAAGTAAAGTGGCACATATAGATGTAACGCAGCTCTTAGCTCAAATGCCGGAAATGAAAGCAGCAGAAGCTGAACTTAAAAAATTACAAGAAACATATAGGGCCGATATTGAAAGTTCAATGACGGAGTTGAAAAACAAATACACCCAATATTCAAATGAATCCGCTTCTAAGTCAGAAGAGGAAAATCAGAAAAGAGCTCAAGAATTGCAAGGATTTGAAAAAAATATTGGTGAGGCACAACAAAATGCGCAGCAAGAACTTCAAAAAAAGCAAGCTGAGTTATTTGCTCCTATATCTGAAAAGGCTAAAGCAGCCATTGAAAAAGTTGCCGCAGCGCAAGGATATGACTATGTGTTGGATGCACAGGCCGGGGCTGGAGTAATAGTAGCCAAAGGAAAAGATCTATTGGCAGAAGTAAAACAAGAGTTAGGCTTTTAAAGTATGCTTTGTTAGATAAAAAACCACCTTGAAAGAATCAAGGTGGTTTTTTCTTTTAAACGGATAGTTTTTTCCTAATACCTTTCCATCTTAGTTTTCGAATATACCTTCCCTCATCTCTAGTGACCATTTTAGGAACACCTTTGTTCTGGGCTTTGAAGAAACCTTTCATATTATGGAAGATCGCGATTGGTTTTTTTTGCTTGATGGCCATTTTAAACGACGCTACCAATGTTAATATAAATCCATAGTCCATGGTATACATCGCCTGCCCCTGTAAAAGTTTGGCCCTTGCATTATAGGCCTTTCCCGTTGGGCGCAAGTGTTTCACCTTTAAATTGTCCAAAACTGCAATTTCGTATCCGTGATACTGTGCTAACAATTCATCTACTGTGTCCCATCCCATTGCACTCTTAAGACCGCCTATAGCTTTAAAACAAGCTTTGGAATAGGCTTTGAATGCCCCTCTTACATGATTTTTGTTCATAGGGTGATTTAACTCCCAATTTCCTTTTGAGTTTTCCTCATATACAAAACCACCGGTCAAACCTATATTTGGGTGGTTCCTAAATACGGTAGCGATTTTTTCAAAATAATCATTAGGTAAAATCAAATCGGCATCCAATTTTACAATGAAATCATAGTTATTGTCAATCAACTTCAAGCCTTTATTGAAAGCATTCACAACTTTACTCCCAGGTAAATGCTCAATGAAGGAACTGGTATTCAATTTTTTGAAAATACCATAATTCGTAACAAATTCATCAATTGTATCCTCAGTTTGGTCTGTAGAATTGTCATTGACTATGATCACCTTCTTTGGTTGTAAGGATTGTAGGACTATCGATTCTAAAGTCTTGGACAGGAAAGCCTCTTCATTATGTGCAGGGATGATGATGTAGTAATTCAAATCATTCTCATTTTGATGCTGCTTTCACGGGCATTCTTTCAGCATAAACAATATAGTACCTTGGAGTAAAGCTTCTTAATAAAGGCCGAAACCCTATTTTCTTAACAGGATTGGTCCATTTGGCTGAATCTTTGATTACCCATCCGGTTTTTTCAAGAAGCCAATCGAACTGCCAATCCTCAAACTCATGGTAATGCCTGTCTCGCGGGTCGATTTTGCTTCGATATGCCGGGGAAAACCATAATTTCAGGGGTATGCTGGCTACAAGTTTATTCGCTTTAATTTCAGTTAATATATTGAAGGGGGCCAACAGGTGTTCAAATATCTCAAATGCCGTTACCACCTCGGCTTTATTTTGGGTGACCGATGAAAAATCCAAATCCAAATCCTCCCCTTTTGTGTTCACAACAGAAAAGCCATTTTCAATCATGATCCTGGAAAACGGATTTTCAACGCCTAAATCCAAAATAGGCTCATCTGTTGAAACATGTTTCTTAAGAAAATCGAGGGTCTTTTTAAAACGTTTGTTCGGAAATGTTTTTTCGTACATCTAAACCAGAAAGTATTAAGCAACATCCCTATCTGGGATAAAGGTTCTTATTTAAGGTACGAAGTTAAAAAAATATGCATTTGGATAACCATGCACGATTTAATTCTTGGAAGCCTTTTTTAAAAGGGACTTAGACCTGATAAATGATTGCATTTATGTTCATTCCTGCACCAACACTTGCAAAAATAATCGTATCACCTTTATCTATACTATGGTCCCCTAAACGATTGTGTTTTACCATGTCATAAAGTGTGGGAATTGTTGCCACTGAACTATTACCCAATTTATTTATGTTCATGGGCATTATATTCTTCGGTGTTTGCAAGCCATGCAGTTCGTAAAAACGCTGCACTATAGCCTCATCCATTTTTTCATTTGCTTGATGTATGAATATTTTTTTTACCTCTGAAATATCTTTTCCACTCTTATCCAGGCATTCCTTCATGGCTATGGGTACATGGGTGAGGGCAAACTCATATATTTTTCTGCCATACATTTTTATAAAGCGCCTATCGTCCTGGCTTTCCGTTTGATATGAATCACCGAAGAACAAATAGTAAGCCTCTCCATTGGCATGGGTTGCCGATTCATGGGTCAATAGTTCTCCTTTACCCTCGCATTGTTCAATAATGGCTGCGCCAGCACCATCAGCATAGATCATAGAATCGCGATCATAGTCATCAACAACCCTCGATAAGGTTTCCGCACCAATGACCAGGCATCTTTTGGCTATGCCACTTTTAATATAGGCATGGGCCTGTATAACCCCTTCAATCCAGCCTGGGCAACCAAAAAGCATGTCGTAGGCCACACATTTGGGATTCTTGATTCCGAGCTTATGTTTAACCCGTGTAGCAAGACTAGGTAAGGTATCACCTTGTGATTGACCAGATCTTACGTCACCAAAATTATGGGCAAAAATAATGTAGTCCAATGTTTCTTTGTCAATGCCAGCATCTTCAATGGCCTTTTGCGAGGCCAAGTACCCTAAATCGGAGGTGTTCAGATCACTTTCGGCATAGCGTCTCTCAGCAATTCCTGTGATTGATTTGAATTTGTCAATGATTGTACTGTTGGGTGCGTTAATTACAGAACCATCGCTATTTAAGAATGTATGATTATCAAAACGCGAATTATCAACTTTTAATGAAGGAAGAAAAGAACCGGTTCCAGTAATTGCTATGCCCATAGTTGAAATATAGTTTTTGTTAATTTAAAAAACTATTGGAATAAGTATGACTATTAACATTTGTAAGATACGATGTTCAATTGCCATTTGTTCCATAAAAATGGAAGATAATAAGTCTTTCAAATAATCCGATAGGCTCTTTTTTGTAGGGATTTCGATGTTTATTCTGTTTCGGCATAGGCCTCAACCGGGACACAGCTGCAAATAAGATTACGGTCTCCATATGCATCATCTACCCTTCGAACAGCCGGCCAAAACTTATTATCCCTGACATAGGGTAGTGGAAAAGCTGCCAACTTTCTGCTGTAGGGAAATTGCCATTCATCATTGGTTACCATTGACATGGTATGGGGCGCATTTTTAAGTACATTATTTTCCCTATTCTCAGTCGCCTGGTCAATTTCATCCCTGATTGCGTTCATGGCATCACAGAAGCGGTCCAATTCTGCAAGGCTTTCACTTTCTGTTGGTTCGATCATTACTGTACCCGCGACCGGAAATGAAACCGTTGGCGCATGGAATCCATAATCCATAAGCCTCTTGGCGATATCGGTTACTTCGATACCATTTTGCTTAAAAGGTCGACAATCGATTATCATTTCATGTGCGGCACGACCATTTTCACCAGTATACAATACTTCATACTTTCCACTCAAACGCTCCTTAATATAATTGGCGTTCAGTATCGCTATTTTTGTACTATCAATTAGGCCTTTTTCCCCTAGCATTTTAATATATCCGTAAGAAATTAAGCAAGCTAATGAACTTCCCCATGGCGCCGCGGATATTGCTGAAATGGCATTTGTTCCACCAGTTTCGATTATTGGATTGCTAGGAAGAAATGGTACAAGCTGTTCTGCCACGCATATGGGACCAACTCCTGGGCCACCACCTCCATGCGGAATGGCAAATGTTTTATGCAGGTTGAGGTGGCATACATCGGCACCAATAGTTGCCGGATTGGTCAATCCAACTTGTGCGTTCATATTTGCTCCATCCATATATACCTGACCTCCATGGTCATGTATAACCTTCGTTATATATTTTATGGAAGATTCAAATACGCCATGGGTAGAAGGATAGGTAACCATCAAAGCGGCAAGATCAGCGGCGTGTAACTTGGCTTTTTCCTCTAAATCGGCGACATCAATATTTCCTTTTACGTCAGTTTTGGTCACGACAACTTTCATTCCTGCCATCACAGCAGAAGCTGGATTGGTGCCGTGTGCCGATGCGGGGATTATGCAGATATTTCGATGACCTTCGTTTCTTGATTCATGATAGGCACGAATCATCATCAACCCGGCATATTCACCTTGGGCTCCTGAATTGGGTTGTAACGAAGTGCCTGCAAAACCAGTAATCGTGTTCAAATCTTGTTCTAATTCCTTTAAGATAATCTGATAACCTTCTGCCTGCTCAATAGGAACAAAAGGATGGATATTGCCCCATTGTGCCCAACTTAATGGTAGCATCTCACTCGCGGCGTTCAGTTTCATGGTGCATGAACCCAAAGAAATCATGGAGTGGTTCAAGGCCAAATCCCTGCGTTCCAATTTTTTGATGTAGCGCATCATTTCTGTCTCGGAATGATAAGAATTGAAGACTTCGTTTTGTAAAAAAGCAGAAGTCCTTCTCAATGAGGGTTGAATAACGTCTGTAACCGGTACAGAATACGAAAAGGTCTCATTTACAGCACTGAATTCCAAGAAGCATGAGAATATATGTTTTAAGGTATTTTTGTCAGTAGCTTCATTAAGGGAGATTGAAATGGTTTTATCATCAATGTAATTAAAGTTTATTTCCTTTTTTTCGGCAATGCGCTTCAGCCTATTTGTATCCTCAACCTGTAATTTTATAGTGTCAAAAAAGGAAGAATTCATTTGTTTGAACCCTAAACGCTGAACTAGTTGACTTAGGGCTTTGGTGTTGTTGTGGACCTGTTCGGCAATATATGTTAAGCCTTTGGGGCCATGATAAACCCCGTACATTCCTGCCATAACTGCCAAAAGTACCTGGGCCGTACAAATATTTGAAGTGGCCTTATCGCGTTTTATGTGTTGTTCCCTTGTCTGTAAAGCCATACGCATGGCTGGCTGCCCATCAGCATCTTTTGTGACACCGATAATTCTACCCGGGATATTTCGCTTAAATTCTTCTTTAGTTGCAAAAAATGCGGCATGGGGCCCGCCATAGCCTAAAGGAATTCCAAAACGCTGGGTTGTGCCTACCACAATGTCGGCACCAAATTCGCCTGGAGGCGTCAACAATACTAGACTTAAAATATCGGCCGCTACTGCAACTTTAATTTGCTGTGCTTTGGCCTTGGCAACAAAAGCGGCATAATCATGCACCTGACCATGTTTCCCAGGATATTGTAATAAGGCGCCAAAATAGGATTCATTAAATTCGAACTCCTCATGATTTCCTACTACCAATTCTATTCCCAAGGGATTGGAACGTGTCTGCAATAAGGACAAGGTTTGGGGAAATACTTCTTCCGAAACAAAGAATTTTACAATACCATTTTTCTTTTGGGCCCTAGTTCGTACATCAAAGAGCATCGACATTGCCTCTGCAGCAGCCGTACTTTCATCCAAGAGAGAGGCATTTGCCAATTCCATACCCGTTAAATCAACGATCATTGTTTGAAAATTCAAAAGTGCTTCCAATCTACCTTGGGCAATTTCTGCCTGATAGGGGGTATAGGCCGTATACCAACCCGGGTTTTCCAGTATATTCCTTTTTATCACCGAAGGCGTAATACTTTCGTGATAACCAAGACCAATATAGGTTTTGAACATCATGTTTTTTTCAGACAACATTTGAATATGCAAAAGAAATTCATGCTCACCCATTGCCTTGGAAAGTTGAAGGGGATCCGTCAAGCGAATATCAGAAGGAATGGTTTCCTCAATTATCTGATCAAGGCTTTCCGCCTTAACGGTTTTTAGCATATATTTTAGATCATCCCCATTGATTCCAATATGTCGTGCCGCAAACAAGTCAGTTCTCATAATTACAATAATTTGAAGGGCAAACTTAGGAATTAATTCCCTTAAATTAATAGGTTTATCGATGAAGTGGCCTAAAGTTTTTAACGAATTTCAGGGGTTATAAACAGTTTGGTTAATTTTACTTGGTGAACTTGTTAAGACGCCTCTTTGATTTTTATTTGGATGCCAGTGTACATGTAGCTTTGGCCGTTTTTTCCTTATTGTGCATTACGGCCATTTTGTTTGATCTTGAACTAGACGACCATCTTTCTTATTTTGTTTTTTTTGGTACCATTGTTTGCTACAATTTCATTAAATATGGCGTTGAGGCCGAAAAGTATATTTTAGTGGGCAATAGATACCATAAATTCATACAGATTTTCAGTTTCATCTGTTTTATTTTAGTTTGCTATCATGGCTATTTCTTAAATATTGATACTTGGTTAATTCTATTCCTATTGTTGGGATTAACAGGTTTTTATGCCTTACCTGTTTTGCCAAAGGCCAAAAATTTAAGAAGTCTGGGTGGACTTAAGATCATTATTGTAGCCTTGGTTTGGTCAGGAGTGAGCGTTGTTTTACCTTTTACCGAGATGGGTAAGACCTTGGTTTGGGACAATTGGGTAGAAGTTGTGCAACGAATAGTAATGGTTCTGGTACTACTAATACCCTTCGAGATTAGGGATTTGGCCTATGATAAACCCGAGTTGAAGACGATACCCCAACGTATTGGGGTCAAAAAAACCAAAATATTCGGTGGATTTTTAGTGCTATTCTTTTTCTTTTCGACGTTTATGAAAGATGTGATTTCTGATCTGGAACTTGTTTCGAAGGGCATTCTTTTTTTGGTTTTAGGCGCAGTTATGTTTGGCACCCAACGTAATCAAACCAAGTATTTTGCTTCCTTTTGGGTAGAGGCTATTCCAATTTTTTGGTGGATATTGATTTATAGTATCTGGTTCTACCTCTAGAATCTTTTCTGAAGTTTATTTTTCATTATTACCTTGTCTTTTTCTGGGATACAGTGCAACGGCGCTTTATCACAAAGTACGGTAAGTTCGGCATTTTTTTTCGAAAATTTAGAACAGGCTTTACAAAATAAAAGATGTAAAATTAGTTTTAGCTTTTCCCCTAAAGAAGCTTCTTTGTATTGTCTCTTATTGCAGATTATTGCTGCCTCATCGCACGAAATCATAATTTAAACCAATTTTGATTTAGGCAACCCATTAAAGCAGTTCTCGCTCTATGGATCATCACCCAAAGGTTAGACGGGTTAATCCCAAGTTCTTTACAAATATCTTCAGTGCTCATACCTTGAATGGTCTTCATTGAAAAGACCAATGATTGCTTTTTTGGTAATCTAGTGATGCATTCCTGGATAGCCAACCCTAGTTCCTCATTCTCAATAGGGTCATTTTCGAGTGTACTAAGCGGGTCGGCAATTTGTTCCTCTAACCAATCGCCGTCAGAATCGCTATGGGAGCTATAGTTCATGCGCACTTCAGCCTTACCTTTTTGCGAATTGATTTTTCTATAATGGTCAATTACCTTTCTTTTGAGAATAGCGATCAACCATGTTCGTTCCGCGGCGGCCCCCTTATAATTATTTGCCGACTTTAATCCTGCAAAAAAAGTTTCCTGCACCAAATCCTTTGCTAGTTCTGCATTATTTATACGGGCAACCGCATAGTTGAACAGGTAGTCGGCATATTGATCTACCCATTTTTCAGGATGTAATTGGCGCTTCTCCATATTTACTTTCGAATTATCAAAAATAGGGGATTTTTTTTTTAGTAATAATGATTAAATTTGAACAAATACTTAGATCATGAATAATCTGCTTTATCTCCCTATTCTTATGTTATTTGTTCTTGGATGTTCTCCAAAAAATGGAAAACATATTACAGACGTTTCACAAAGTGAATTGGACAATGTTGTTCTGGTAGATGTCAGAACCCCTGAGGAATTTAATGCCGGACATTTAGAAAATGCCTTGAACATTGATTGGTATAATGATAGTTTTACCGAGGAATTTGAAAAAATCGATAAGAACAAGACCATTTACCTCTATTGCAGAAGTGGTAAGCGCAGTGCCGATGCCACCAAATTTTTGGATTCCTTAGGGTATAAGAAGGTTGTAAACCTAGAGGGAGGTTATATTGCCTGGGCAGAAAAGCATCCCAACTAAATCATTTTTTTAATAGACCTGCACGTTCCAATAAGGCTTCTACTTTTGGTTCTGCCCCTCGGAATCTTTTGTATAAGACCATGGGTTTTTCAGTACCTCCTTTTGAGAGGATGCTGTTCTTGAAATTTGTGGCTACTTCATTGTTGAATATTCCTTTTTCCTTAAAATAGGCAAAGGCATCGGCATCCAAGACTTCAGCCCATTTATAACTATAATAGCCAGATGAATAGCCTCCTTGGAAAATATGGGAGAATGAAGTACTCATGCAGGTTTCTTTGGTATCAGGATATAGCTGTGTGCCCTCGAAAGCCCTTTTTTCATGTAGTTTTACATTCCTAATTTCCGATGGATCAGCTCCATGCCAGGACATGTCCAAAAGGCCGAAACTCAATTGTCGAAGGGTAGCCATTCCCTCCTGAAAAGTAGCGGATTCCTTTATTTTCTGGACCAAATC
>JAHHKH010000275.1 GCA_018679695.1 Maribacter sp. | reverse complement strand
GCCTATTTGGATATAGTTCGTGAAATACGAAATGAAGTTGACGTACCCGTTGCTGTTTATCAAGTTTCAGGGGAATATGCGATGCTAAAGGCCGCTGCGGAAAAAGGGTGGTTAGACCATGATGCCGTAATGATGGAGCAACTTTTAGCCATAAAAAGGGCCGGGGCGAATATCATTGCCAGTTATTTTGCCAAAGATGTGGCCAAATTACTTGGTTAGGACTTTCATCCGATTGTTATTCCGGTCTGTCAAAAAATCCCAATGATTTAGTTTGATCTGAAATTTTTAATGAGATATTTACTTTTTATACTAGTTGGTTTATTTGTTGTGAGTGCCCGTTCACAAGAAGACAACGTCGTTCCTTTAGAGATAAAGGCTACCCGAGGTTTGGTTTATGGCACACTTGCCAACATGGGTATGGACTCCACCTTTGTTCATTCGAAGGTAGATTCCATTATAAGAAACGGTATAAAAAATAAGGCCTTTCCAGGTGCACAAGTGTTGGTGGCCAAACAAGGTACCGTTGTTTTCCATGAGCGCTACGGTTACCATACCTATGATAGCATTCAGCAAGTGTCAAAGGAAGATATATATGACCTGGCCTCAGTTACAAAAATAGCAGGGCCACTTCCTGCCTTGATGAAGTTGGTCGATGATGGAAAACTTGATTTAGACGTTCCATTTAGTAACTATTGGACCCATTGGAAAAACAGCAAAGACAAAAAGGACCTTAGCTTACGGGAAATATTGGCCCATCAGGCCGGACTTTCCCCATATATTGTTTTCCTAAATAAAATAATCAAGAAAAACGGTAAACTGAAAAGAAGATTTGTACGTAATAAGGCCAACAACAGATTTAACAAGCAGGCTTACGAAGGTCTCTATGTGAAGACCAATTTTAATCAGAAGATGTATCGCATAATCAACAGGTCAAAAGTAAATGAAATAAAAAAATACAAATATTCAGGGCTAGCGTTCTTATTATTTCCCAAAATCATTGAGCAGTTAACAGGTAAACCCTATGAAACCTATTTACAGGAAAACTTTTATTCCCCGTTAGGGGCAAATACCTTAGGTTTTAGACCCAGAACCAAAGATTACAGGAACCAAATCATCCCCACTGAATTGGATACGATATACAGACACGCACTTACGCAGGGTTGGGTGCATGATGAAAATGCATCACTTTTGGGTGGCATTTCTGGTAATGCCGGGCTGTTCGGCACTGCTATCGATTTAGCCAAATTGATGCAAATGTATCAGAACTATGGCAATTTTAATGGAAAACGTTTCATTACCGAATCAACGGTAAAAGAATTTAGTAGAGTACAATATCCAGATAATGGGAACAGAAGGGGACTAGGTTTTGATAAACCCTTGCTCGATAATTCAGAATTGCCATTGGAAGAAGCTTATCCTGCTCCCGAAGCAAGCCCCATGAGCTTTGGACATAGCGGTTTTACAGGGACTTTTGTCTGGGCTGATCCAGAAAACCAATTGGTATTTATTTTTCTATCAAATCGGGTATATCCTACTAGGAAAAATAGGAATTTATATGATTTGAATATCAGGGGGGCACTGCAACAAGTGTTTTATCAAGCAATTTTACCCAATTAAATTTCAATTATCATTAATTTAGACGACACAAACCAATCTTATGGGGTTACTGTTTTTTTATGCTTTCGTATCTATCTTTTTCTCTTTTCTATGCTCAATATTAGAGGCGGTACTATTAAGTATTAATCCGACTTTCATTAATTTGAAGATGAAAGAAGGTAAAGCCTATGCCGAAACCTTGGAAACACTTAAAAAAGATGTTGACAAACCGTTAATCGCCATTCTTACCTTAAATACCATTGCCCATACTGTAGGTGCCATTCTTGTTGGGGTACAGGCAAAGGTCGCTTATACCAATTTGTACGGGACCACGCAAAGGACCTTTTTAGGCATTGAATTTACCGAGGACGTTATGGTGGGTGTTGTTTCTACAGTGATGACTGTACTGATTTTGGTGGCCTCTGAAATTATCCCAAAGACCATTGGAGCAACCTATTGGAAACGATTGGCGAATTTCACGGCTAAAACGCTTAAGATAATGGTACTTCTCCTTAAATGGACCGGTCTCATGTGGTTATTACAACTGTTTACCAAACTTGTCGGTGGCAAAGGACATCATGGAAGTGTTTTAAGCAGGGAGGATTTTACGGCCATGGCCGATATCGCACATGAGGAAGGGGTTTTTCAGGAATCAGAATCCATTGTCATTAAAAATTTGCTCAAGTTCGATGAAATTTTGGCCAAAGACGTGATGACCCCCAGAACCGTTATGAAAACTGCCCCTGAGAGTAAAACCATAAAACAATTTTTCGACGAAAATCCAAAACTCCGGTTTTCCAGAATTCCAATTTATACGGATACGGTCGACAATATTTCAGGCTTTGTGTTGAAGGATACACTATTGGAGGAAATGATCCATGAAAACGGTGATTCCCCGTTATCAAGCATCAAGAGAGACATATTGGTAGTTGACCGAAACAAACCCATCCCGGACTTGTTTGAGACATTTATCTCGCTAAGACAGCATATTGCATTGGTTGTCGATGAATATGGCTCTGTAAGTGGTTTGGTAACCATGGAAGACGTGATAGAAACACTCCTGGGATTGGAAATCTTGGATGAAAGCGATAATGTCGAGGATTTACAGCACCTGGCACGCGAAAATTGGAAAGCAAGGGCCAAACGCTTGGGAATAATCGATGAAGACGCTAAAATCGACTAATGGAAACCGTTTTCGTACATACCCCACTGGGAATTACAAAATTGGTTGGCGATGATAAAGGGCTTGCGTCAATAACTGTTTTAAATGATGAAAAACCCGCTAGTGATGTTATTCCTGAAATCCTGGAAGATGCAGTCTATCAACTACAGGAATATTTTGAAGGAAAGCGGGAATCGTTCAGTCTAACCTTGAATCCGAACGGAACCGATTTTCAAAAAAAAGTATGGAATGCCCTTCAAGATATTCCTTATGGAAAAACGGTTTCATATTTGGAATTGTCCAAATCCCTGGGTGATGTAAAGGCCATAAGGGCAGTTGCGGCTGCCAATGGGAAAAATCCATTATGGATTGTCGTTCCCTGTCACCGGGTAATCGGTAGCGACGGTTCTTTAAAAGGTTATGCGGGTGGACTTCATCGTAAAAAGTGGCTGTTGAACCACGAGAGTCCAGCAAAACAACAATCCTTGTTTTAGAAATTACCAACTACCTAGTTTGTATCCCATAAGTTTTTGCCCACAATTTCCAAATACATGTATTTCAACGAACATCTTTGGTCTTAAAATGAATTTTATGGTCTTAGAAACCTTTAAAAAGCCTTACTTCACAAACCGCTTGGTCGGTTTTGACCATAATGGTCTTTTCTTCCATTTTAAGTTCATTTTCATCCCATTTAAGGTATTTAAACCTTCATATAATCTCCCATTTAGTTCGTATATTTAATAGATATACCTTGAGATGAAGTTGCCATCAATCAACGATATGACCGATAAGGCCTTGAAGGCCTTCAAAAGATTTCCAATCACATTAAGCTGGGCAATTACCGGTAGTTTGATTTTTATCGGCATTGTCAATGTTGATGCCAACCTTTTGTTTGAAGAATATGCAGGTTTGCTCCTAACCTTTATTTTGGGGATAAGCTGGTTCATTGGTGCCCGTTTTTTTATAGAACAAACGAAAAAACCAGAAAATTGGGATTGGTTAAAATTGATTATTCTTGGCTTATTGGGTCTTTTTTATATGCATTTACCCGATTTGAGTGGGTATGACCATGATCCAAAATACTTTATTCGCTTTTTTTTATATGTAATAGCCGGTCATTTGTTCCTATTTACAGCTCCTTTTCTATTAAACTGGAATAGTAAGGCCTACTGGAATTACTTAAAGTCAATTTGTATTGCGATAGGCCGTAGTATATTATTCTCCGGGGTCTTGTATCTAGGTCTCGTCTTGGCATTGGCCGCCATTCAGGCTTTGTTCGATGTGGCAATAAAACCAGAGCGTTACGGACAACTATTTATCTTCTGTTTGGGTATAGTCAACACTTGGACCTATTTATCTGATTTTCCTAAAGATGTACTCCAACAAAGGACAATCAACTATAATAAGGCCCTGGAAGTCTTTGTAAAGTATATTTTGATTCCCTTGGTACTATTGTATCTGGTAATCCTTTATGCCTATACGCTAAAGATACTATTGGAATGGAGTCTACCCAAAGGATGGGTGTCGTACCTGGTTACAGCATTGGCAATCTTGGGTTTTATTATCCATGTGATGGTAAATCCCATTCAGAAGACCATAAAATCATGGATCATAAAGAAATATTACCCTTGGTTCTATGTTTTGCTACTTCCTTTGCTGGTATTGCTGTTCATAGCCATCTTTAGGCGAATAGCGGATTATGGGGTAACCGAAAACCGCTATTTTGTGTTGATCATCGCCATTTGGATTTTAGGTATGGTCCTTTTTCTGCTATTAAGTAAAAAGAAGCAACTTAAGGTCTTGCCAATAACACTTTGCCTGCTAGCCCTTTTGTCTTCCTTCGGATTCTGGGGAGCTTTCAGTATTTCCAAGAACAGTCAGGTAAAGGAGTTTCAAAAAGTCTTTCAAGAGGTGAATGTAAATAATAACATTGCCTCTAACGAACAGATCAACCGTCTAAAATCTATATTAAACTATCTAGCAGAGGGTAAATCACTGCACAAATTGGATGCTTTTGTGGGTCTAAATACTTATGAAATCTGTAAGGACACCACCGAAGGTTCACAGAGAACCTACCTGTCCAATGCCCCCCAACGACTACTCGATACTTTAGGAATTGAATTGGATACCATTGACCTGGTTAAACATAGGAATGGTAAATCCTTTAATTATTTTGCTCCCTGGGATGCCAACAAAACCTATGATATTGCCGGCTACGACCATTTTTCCCTGATTAATTTCAATGATTATGATGATTACAAAATGAAAATCGGTGATTACAATTTTCTTTATCACCAAAAGAACAAGGCAATCTCCTTCTTTGGGCTTACTGACAGTAGCTTGACCCTTAGAATGCCAATTCGTCAAAAGTTATTGGATTTGACAAAATACGGCACTAATATGGAAAATATACCCGAAGAGAAACTGATTTTGATCGCTGATAATGATCAGATTTCGGTTAAGCTAATTTTTACGGAGCTGGGATTCCAAATCATAAATGATTCCATTCAGCTCAATCAAGCAAGAACATACCTATTCTTAAAACAGAAATAAAATGCTAGATAAAATCCAATTGGAAAACATCCTGTTTTTGGATATTGAAACCGTCCCTGAGGTTGAAAATTATCAAGACTTGGATGTGGTTAAACAAGAGCTCTGGGAACATAAATCGCAATACCAACGTAAGGACGATTTTACGGCTGAAGAATTTTATGACCGGGCAGGAATCTGGGCCGAATTTGGCAAAATCATTTGCATTTCCGTCGGGTATTTCAATGTCAAGGGTGATAAGCGTGAGTTCAGGGTGACCAGTTTCCATGGGGAAGAATCAAAATTGCTCAAGGATTTCAAGAAACTTCTGAACAATCACTTCAAATATCCCAAGAACTTACTTTGCGCCCATAACGGTAAGGAATTCGATTTTCCCTATATAGCCCGCCGTATGATCATCCATGGTATAAAACTACCTTATAAACTAGACCTTTTTGGTAAGAAACCTTGGGAAGTACCTCATCTTGATACCATGGAATTATGGAAATTCGGAGATTTCAAACATTATACCTCCCTTAAACTCATGGCCAACATCCTGGGAATTTCTTCCCCAAAGGAAGATATTGATGGGAGCATGGTACGGGATGTTTATTATGAGGAACAAGATTTGGACCGCATCGTAACCTATTGTGAACTCGATGTCGTAACCACGGCCCAAGTATTGCTGCGTTTACGTAATGAGGAAATTTTAGAGGAGTCCGAGGTAAAAAAAGTATAAGATCGTTAATAAACTATGTATGGAGTTTTTTAGAACAGTCGATGTACAGACCACTGAACAAATTATCCAGGAAGTACTTACCTTGGGAAGATTGGAAGAAATGACCAATGAGCTTGTACTACTCCAAGAAGTTGATGACAGTTCTGCTCAAGTAGGTGGTATCTGGGGCGAATTTACCTTGCAACGAAGTACTATAAGTGGCGGCTTGCGATTTGCCTTAAAAGAATGCCCCAATGCTTTAACATGGACCATTACCACAGGTTATCCTCCCGCCACTGATTCGCTGGTAATTCATTTGACCATTAACCGGACCGAAAAATCAAAGGATTTTGTTGAAGAAGTTGAGGAGTTTCTTGAAGATCTATGTTTGCGGTTAGAAACAAATTTTCAGAAGAAAAGCAATCATTCCTGAGGATATCATCTATCCCTACTCATTATATTTCAATTGAATATATACCGGAAAATGATCGCTATATCCGCCTAGATATTTACGCCCAGCATACGTACGAAAAGGAGTTCCCTTGAATTTCCCTTTCCATTCGATCAAAAGACGGTCGTCAAAGATATTCGCATGCGCAAAGCTATGTGTGCCTTTTTCGTAATTGAAAAAATTATGGGAAACCATGATTTGATCAAAAAGGCTCCAACTCCTCCTGTAATTGGCACTACCGCGTTCAGGGGATCCCAACTTTTCCATTGGATTGTATAGGTTTGAATCCTTGATCAGCAGTTGAATACTATTGGAATCGGGATTATCATTGAAATCCCCCATTACAATATAATTTGGGTCAATAACTTGTTTTTCAATCTCTGCCATTTTCAGTTTAATGGTTTTCGCGGCTTCCATCCTTTTGTAATCGGTTTCCGCAGCAC
>JAHHKH010000454.1 GCA_018679695.1 Maribacter sp. | reverse complement strand
ATCTTTTTGAACATAAAGGACAGACCTTGTTTTACGAACTGTCCCAGAAAACACCTCGGGTGGCACCTGGATAATTGAAAACAGGGGTTCATCCATTGTCAATCCCAAGGTCGAGGCCGCAAAATGCTCACGTACCTTATCGCCAACCTTGGATTTCCACAACTCATTGTCAATTACAACAATCATTGTATTTATGGCGCCTATTGAACTGGGCAGGTAACTTTTTTTGCTTCCATCCTTGCAGGATAATACAATAACGAATAAAAGAATAAGCAGTAATTTAAAATGTCTCATAGCTAATTTTGATTTACGATGAACAATCGCACAATTTTAATTTTGTGCCCGGTTTTAGATTATTACCACTAATACCGTTCCATTCCCGTAAATTCTCGATACTAATTCCAGGATATTTTCTTGAAATGGTCCAAAGAGAATCCCCGCTTTTAACAGTATGCACCTTTGCGCCTGCCACATTTGAACTATTTGTGGGGCTTTTGGTGCTTTTCGAAGCGCTTTTAGAGGACAATACCGGTTTTCTAGAGTAAATGGTCAGGCGTTGACCCACACGCAGATTGTTACTTCTTAATCCATTCCATCTTTTTATCTGGCTTACCCCTACACCATATCGTTCCGCTATTTTACCAAGATAATCACCGCTACGAACTTTATATCGAATGCGATCATCAGCTTTGACCAATTGGGGTAATGGCGATTCCTTGCTCTTTAATTGCTCATTCACATGTGCATAGATTGCCTCTTCATTTGCTACAAATTTACCAATGGCCGACTTTGGAAGTCTTAAAGTGTAATTCTTTCCTTTAACATAAGGTATAATATTCAATTTATAGGAAGGGTTGAGTAGTTTCAATTCATCTGTGCTTACCCCGACCAGTTCTGAAATCTGGTCAAATGTAATTAGGTTTTTAACATGTATGGTATCGGTCTCAAAATAAGTGCGGTCAACTTTCTGGGCCTTGATGCCATGTTCCTCGGCATACTCGAAAAGATACATAGTAGCCAAAAAAGCAGGAACGTATCCCGCTGTTTCACGTGGAAGATTTCTTCGAATATTCCAGTAATTTTTATAGCCGCCTGATCGCCGGATGGCCTTGTTTACATTGCCTGGTCCTGAATTATATGCGGCCAATGCCAAATCCCAATCGTCAAAGATGTCATAAAGCTTGGATAAATAGAGACAAGCCGCTTCGGTTGATTTAATGGGATCACTGCGCTCGTCAACATAACTGCTTACATTTAAATTGTACATTTTGCCTGTGCCATACATGAACTGCCAAAGACCAGTAGCGCCAACCCTTGATCTTGCCCTGGGATTCAAGGCAGATTCAACTATGGCCAAATACTTCATTTCCAAAGGAATGTCATGATTGTCCAATTGCTCTTCGAAAAGTGGGAAATAGAACTGACTTACGGTTAACATCCTTTCGATCAAACCTCGTTTACGAACCAGGAATGACTTGATTACATTCTCCAAAGAAGGATTATAAGCAACATTGAAGGGCGTTTTTTGATTCAATCTTTCCAATCTCAATTTAAGCGTATCGGTATTCAAGGTGCTTTCGGTAACAAGATTGGGATTTAGATTTACCACCTCATTATACATATCATCATAAAGCGCCAAATTCCTATTCAACTCCTTCATCCAAAGACTATCGTATTTGGCAGCAATTTCAATATCCTTCAAATCAAAGGTTTCCTTCTCGCCAATTACTACCACAGGTAATGCATTGTCATCAATGGTATTTCCAGATTCCAGGAGTTCAGTTTGCCTTTCTCCCTCCATATCGATTACGAGGGTGTCCAAAGCCATGTCCCTGGATTCGATCGGACTGGCCCGCTCTGTTGAGGCGTCTTCGACTTCTTGAGCCGCTACTGGAATTCCTATCAGCGCAATAAAGAATATACTTAAATAAGAAGTTTTAATTGAAAACATAGGACCCTCTTTAGTTAACGGGTACTAACGAAAATCGTATTTTTTTTTGAAAGAATAAAATATAAATACTTAAAGTATGTTTTGTCAGGTCAACTCCCGTTAATCGATAACGCCCTTAACCCTCTAATATTGCAGCGATACCTGGTAATGTTTTCCCTTCAAGGCTTTCTAACATAGCCCCTCCTCCGGTAGAAACATAACTAACCTTTTCTTGGAACCCGAATTGCTTTACAGCAGCTACGGAATCACCGCCGCCTACGAGGGAAAATGCACCCTTTTGGGTTGCTTCATCAATAAAATTACCAACACTTATTGTTCCCTTGGCAAATTTTTCCATTTCAAAAACACCCACTGGGCCATTCCAAAGAATGGTTTTACTATTTAGTATAACCTCCTTAAACATTTCCAATGTTTTCGGGCCGGCATCCAAACCTTGCCACCCTGCTGGTATTTTGTCCACATCAACAACTTGTGTCTCAGCATCATTGCTAAAATCATTAGCAGCCAAAACATCCACGGGAATATGAACCTCAACTCTTTTTGCCTTCGCTTGTGCAAGTATGCTCATTGCGAGATCCATTTTATCATCCTCACAAATTGAATCCCCTACCTGACCACCCTGGGCTTTGACAAAGGTATAGGTCATACCACCACCGATAATCAAATGATCTACCTTATCCAAAATATTTTCAATGATGGTTATCTTGGAAGATACCTTAGCGCCACCAAGAATTGCCAAAACCGGTTTTTCACCTGTGCGCATTACTTTTTCAATCGATTTGATCTCTTTAGCCAATAGATAACCAAAACATTTTTCGCCAGGAAAGAATTGGGCAACTATGGTTGTAGAGGCATGGGCTCTGTGTGCGGTGCCAAAGGCATCATTCACATAAACATCCCCTAGTTTGGATAGTTGTTGGGCAAAAGCCACGTCACCTGAAGTTTCTTCGCTATGAAAACGAAGATTTTCCAATAAGAGCACCTCTCCCTTCTTTAGTTCGGCAACGGCCTTTTCTGCCTCTTCGCCTATGCAGTCATGAACGAATTTTACTTGTACCCCTATAATCTCGGAAACCTTGTTACAAATATGTTCAAGTGACATGGTGGCATCTCTTTTGCCTTTAGGCCTACCCAAGTGACTCATCAGTACCGCACTCCCTCCATCTTCCAAAACCTTTATTATTGTAGGTTTGGCGGCTTCAATTCTATTGGTGTCGGTTACATTGAAATCTTCATCCAACGGCACATTGAAATCAACTCGAATCAATGCTTTTTTGCTCTCAAAATTAAAATCGTCAATGGTGATCATGGCACAAGGCTTAAAATGAATGGCAAAGGTAAAGATTTGTAACATTTTTATGATAATTAGCGACTTATAATTTCTCCGTTTTTTGACATTTATTTACTTGTTCAAAAAAACTATCTTTGGATTATGTTGTTCAACGAAATTTTAGGGCTTACCCATATTAAAAACCACTTGGCCTTAAGTGCGGATGCTCGGCGTATTCCCCATGCACAACTATTCATAGGTCCTGAGGGTTCGGGAACATTACCAATGGCCGTGGCTTATGCCCAGTATATTATTTGTGGCAACCAAAACGCCGAAAATGAGGGACAAAACCAAACCTGCAATATGAAATGTGATGCCTTATCGCATCCTGATATGCATTTCGCCTTTCCGGTTTCGAACTCAGAGAAAGTGAAAAGTCATGCCGTTAGTAACCATTATATGCAAGAATGGCGACAATTCATAAAGGAACAACCCTATGGTAATTTATTTGACTGGTACCGCTTGATCGGCATTGAAAAAAAACAGGGGCAAATTGGGGTTGATGAGGCTCACGAAATTGTCAAAAAGCTATCCTTAAAATCGTATGAAGGTGGATATAAGGTAATGCTGATTTGGATGGCTGAAAAAATGAACATTGCAACAGCGAACAAATTGCTGAAACTGATTGAAGAGCCCCCAGAAAAGACGGTTTTTCTTTTAATCGCACAAAATGAGGAACAGATAATCCAAACCATTAAATCCCGTTGTCAAATTCTGCATTTTCCTCCCCTTGCCGAAGCGGCTATGGCCAAGGCATTGGAAGACAAGGGGCTCATTCGCACAGAGGCTTTACGTTTAGCACATGAAGCCAATGGGAATTTTAATAAAGCGCTGGATTTGATGAACAACGATTCGGAAGATCTGGTTTTTGAAAAGTGGTTCGTTCAGTGGGTTCGAAGTGCCTTTAAAGCCAAAGGGAATAAAGCGGCGATCCATGAACTTATACTCTGGGCCGAGGAAGTGGCAAAAACGGGCAGGGAAACCCAAAAAAAGTTCTTACACTATTGTATTGCCGTTATGCGACAGGCCATGTTGATTAATTTTAATTTAAAGGAGTTGGCCTTTATGCGGATCCACGTCGACGGCTTTCATCTTGATAAGTTCGCACCCTTTATCCATGAAAATAATATTTTGGATATTGTTGAAGAATTGGAAGATGCAATGTACCACATTGAACGTAATGGGAATTCAAAAATAGTCCTAACCGATCTCTCGATAAAATTAACCCGTTTGTTGCATAGGAAAGAAAGTGCAATTGTAAATTAACCCCCCCCCTTCAAAAAATACTGAGATGGAACACGTTTTGAATAATGCAACTGAAATTCTGCTTTTGTTGTTTGTAGTAATAACCTTTTTTCAAAGTGGTCTGGATAAGCTAGTGGATTGGAGCGGAAACTTGTCTTGGCTAAAAGGGCATTTTGCCGAAAGCCCGCTAAAAAATGTGGTACCCATTTTACTAGGAATTATACTCGTCACTGAGATAATATCCGCCCTTCTATGCGCTATTGGGATTTATCAATTTATTGCCTTAGGAGAAAGCAACATGGCCTTTTATGGTTCGCTTTTATCCTGCGTCACCTTGCTTATGTTACTTTTCGGCCAGCGAATGGCCAAAGATTATGATGGAGCAAGAACCATTGTAATCTATTTTGTCCCTGTCATATTCCTGGTCTTTTTACTGCAGGCCTAAAATAAAAAACCCCAACCTGAGGTCGGGGTTTGTAATATGTTCAGAACAAAGTCTTACTGTTTGTATTTGTCGTTCAGAATCTTGGTTATTTGAGCAGTAAGGTCATTGGCATCAGTGCCATATAGTACACTGCCTCCATCTCCACCACCCAAAATGTAGGTGTAGGCGTTCTTTTCTCCAAATGCCTTTATCTCTTTCTTGACTCTACTTACAAGACTGTCCATTTCTGTTTGGCCCTCTAGCTGCAATTGCTGTTCCTCCTGTTGCAGTTGTTGCCCCATGAACTGTCCTTTTTGTTGAATAACCGCATATTCTTCCTGAGCTTTCTTTTGAGACATTTTTTGTGCATTCACCTGAAACGCCTGGGCTTCGATTTGAAATGCTTGTGAGATACTATCCTTCTTCTTGTTAAAGGCCTCCAATTTGGTTTTGTATTTGGCCTCCACATCAATTTTCTCTTGATAGTCGTCCATCAACTTAACATTATCAACATATCCGATTTTTTGTTGTTGGCAAGATACCATCATCAATATCACGATTACCAATACTAATTTTTTCATTTTATCTGATTTAAACTTCCTTTCTGAAAAAAGAATTATTTTTTGAATTGCGCAAAAATAGGAAAGGTTTTTAAAACTAACCCTCTTATTCCTCGATTTGTGAATGTAGAACACAACTAATTAAAAGTTTGGTAATTCCTATTTAAACGTACAAGGTGAGGCGTAAGCACTACTATAAGAATTACTTATTGAAACATCAAATTTAAATTGATTGTCCTTATTGTTTTCAGTCAATTAAAAACGTCTGGATATTATTATTTTTTAATTCCAGGCCCCAAACTGTTTTTGGTTTTAGAAATGCCAGTAAATCGCTTTAAAATAAGTTTTACGCTCTTTTAAGAATATAAATCTGTGAAGAATACTCTTTAGTACGCCATGCTGCTAAATTAGACATAAGCCCTATGGAAAAAGCTTTGAAATAATTGTTTCTGCCCTTCCGATATTTTTCTGATAATAATGAAACATAGAACGAATCAAAGATCATGGGTTTGACTTTTATGACTTTCATCCCGTGCTCAGAAAATATCTTTTCTATGGAGTCTTTTGAAAAATGCCAAAGGTGCCTAGGTACATCATAGGCTGCCCAAAATTTGCCATACTTTTTTGCATCATATGAATTGAAATTAGGCACTGCGATTACCAAGGTGCCCTTTGCCGTCAACAAAGAAACCAAGTGTATGATCTGCTCATCAAGATTTGGCAAATGTTCCAATACATGCCAAAGTGTGATTACATCATATTTGTTCCCTTCAAGGCCTTTTAAATCGGGGCGAAGTTCAATACCCTTTATTTGTGCTCTTCTTTTGGCGATAAAGTTAGGCTCTACCCCCTCGATACCCCACTTGTTATTCTTTGCCTTTAGAAGAAAATCACCCGTGCCTGCGCCAACGTCCAGAAGGGTTTTTCCGTGAGGACTGAATTTCCGGATCAGTCTTACCTTCTTCCAGAGACTGAATCTTTTAATGCTCTGATAAAGTTTATCTATAACTGTTTTTCGGGAATCGGTGTGTGAAATGTATGTTTCATTGCTATAATATTTGTCCAGGTTTTGAGGCTGTGGTTTTGTGACCAGCATTTGTAAGGATTCGTCATAAAGCAGTTCAAACTCCTCCCCGGTAACCGTAAAATCCTTAGTTCTTAAAAACGACTTCATTATAATTGTGCGTAGACAAATATTCTTTTTTAACAGACCGAAGATAGTCTAAAACCGCTTCCCGTGAAAGTGAATTCATTTGCAAACAATCCTCTTCCGAATCGCTATAAACCTCTATAGCGATATACCAATGACCAACCCTGGAATAACCAGCATCATCGTCCGATAGAATGGGATCGGTTTGTTCATTGCCCATCGCCTCATTTATTAATACATCCAACAAAACCGGAAACAGATTTATGGACTTATCCGGAATTTCCACTTCATAAAAAGAAAAGAAAAACTGTTCCCCATCTATGGTAAAAGGAACATCATCATATACATTCTCATCATTCAATTGAAATTTGACATTCACGTAGTTATAGAATTGACCGGCGTCTTTTGGGTCTTCAAAAACAAACATTATCCTTTTGGGCAGATCTTTTTTAAAGGAAGCCCCTTTGGTTATCCTATAGTCATCAATTTCTGGAGCAATACGCAAAGGAATGCAGGAAGTAAACAAGAAGAACAAAATGAGAATCGTAAATATGGACTTCATTTTCTGGTCAGTTTTGATCTTGTTATATACATCAAAAACTAAGCCATTCTACATAGTGAAGTAGCCTTAAGTGCTATTGACTTGTAATTTTTGACTTTACAATTACAGCTATAAAACCGGGGGATCATTCTGTAAATTGTTCCACGTGGAACAATATCGCCCTTAGCGCCCTAAAAAGACCAGAAGTACACTTATGTCAGAAGGGGAAACACCACTAATGCGTGAAGCTTGCGAAATGGTGACCGGACGAATGGCCTCAAGCTTTTCCCGGGCTTCGTAAGACAGTGATTTCAATTTTGAATAATCAAAATGATCCGGAATCCTCACATTTTCAAGGCGGTGTAATTTGTCCGCATTGTTTTTTTCCTTTTGGATGTATCCCGAATACTTCACTTGTATCTCTGCCTGTTCCATAACCTCTCGACCCAATTTGTTTTCTGTAACAAAATCCGAAACCATTTCTAGTTGCATCATATGTTGCATTGTAACCTTTGGCCTTGAAAAAGCCTTGAACATCTTATCGGATTGTTTTACCAATGCCGAATCCACACTTTCTAAAATAGGGTTGATGTCTTCGGGTTTAACACTAGTATTTTTAAAAAATTGGACGAAGGCGTCTGACTTCTTTTCCTTGTCCTCCATACGCCTTAAACGTTCTTCTGATGCCAAACCAATTGCGTGGCTTTTAGGAGTGAGCCTTAAATCGGCATTGTCCTGTCTTAAAAGTGTTCGATACTCCGCCCTAGAAGTAAACATTCTATACGGTTCCTCGGTCCCTTTCGTGATAAGGTCATCAATCAAAACTCCAATATAAGCTTCGTCCCTTTTCAAAATAAACGGCTCTTTTTGATTGATTTTTAAGTGGGCATTTATTCCAGCCATCATACCTTGGGAAGCGGCTTCCTCATAACCTGTAGTGCCATTTATCTGCCCAGCAAAAAACAAGTTCTCGATAATTTTCGTCTCTAAACTATGTGTAAGCTGTGTTGGGGGAAAATAATCATACTCTATTGCATAACCAGGCCTAAAAAACTTTACGTTCTCAAAGCCTTTGACGGATCTTAATGCATTGAACTGAATGTCCTCAGGCAATGAAGTAGAAAAACCATTCACGTAAACCTCCACAGTATTCCATCCTTCAGGTTCCACAAACAACTGATGACTAT
>JAHHKH010000262.1 GCA_018679695.1 Maribacter sp. | reverse complement strand
GGGTAGATCCCCAAGATGAGAAAAATGAAGAGTACAACGAATTTAAAAGGGTAAAACAGAAATTTCTTGCGAAAGACAAACAAGGGCAATTGGTCTTCTTGGCCGATTCGAAATTTTCCCTGCAAATGACACAGCAAAAATATCCCTCCGTTGTTCTACATTTTACTTCTGAATTCAAGTAGAATCAATGTTCAACCGTAATAAAAAAACCCATGATCAAGTTCATGGGTTTTTTAGTTTTTATGCTTCTCCGGTAGGTCCAAAGTTAATTGGTATCGGAGGTTGTTCATAATCTTTGATCGTGCCATGGGCTTTCTCGAACCTACTCACATTATCGCCCAATGCCTTTAAAAATTTCTTGGCATGCTGCGGAGTAAGTACAATTCTACTTTTAACCTTGGCTTTTGGTGCCCCAGGCATCATACTGATAAAGTCAACTACAAACTCAGAAACAGAATGATTGATAATCGCCAAATTGGAATAGGTCCCCTCGGCTATTTTTTCATCCAATTCTATATTGATCTGTTTTTGCTGCTTTTCTTTATCACTCATGATTTACGATTAAAATTTCAAAGCCTCTTTGCGGGCCATTATCTCATCATATTCTTCTTTTGATCCGACAATGATGCTTTCATAATCGCGCATACCAGTACCGGCTGGTATCTTATGCCCCACAATTACATTTTCCTTTAATCCTTCAAGAGTATCAATTTTGCCACTTACAGCAGCTTCGTTCAATACTTTTGTAGTCTCTTGGAATGATGCCGCTGAGATAAACGATTTTGTCTGTAACGACGCCCTTGTAATCCCTTGCAGAATAGGCGTAGCAGTCGCAGAAATCGCATCCCTCGCTTCAGCTAAGGTCTTATCAGCCCTTTTCAGTACCGAGTTTTCATCCCTTAATTCACGGGCTGTGATTATTTGACCCGCTCTTAAGTTCTCTGAATCCCCTGGTTCAACAACAACCTTTTTACCAAAGATCTCATCATTTTCGGTTATAAAGTCAGACTTGTGAACCAATTGATTTTCGAGGAAAATAGTATCACCCGGATCTTCGATTCGTACTTTTCTCATCATTTGCCTCACAACTACTTCAAAGTGCTTATCATTGATTTTCACACCTTGTAATCGATACACCTCCTGTACCTCATTAACCAAATATTGTTGTACAGCGGAAGGTCCTTTAATCGAAAGAATATCCTCTGGCGTGATAGAACCATCTGAAAGTGGCATACCCGCCCTCACATAATCATTCTCTTGAACCAAAATCTGATTCGATAATTTAACCAAATATTTCTTGATTTCACCCAATTTGGATTCGATGATTATCTCTCGGTTACCTCTCTTGATCTTCCCGAAAGATACCACACCATCGATTTCGGAAACCACAGCAGGATTAGAAGGGTTCCGCGCTTCGAATAATTCGGTAACTCTTGGAAGACCTCCTGTAATATCACCAGCCTTTGCCGACTTACGAGGTATTTTAACCAAAATCTTACCTTCCTTGATCTTGTCACCATCAGATACCATAAGGTGAGATCCCACTGGTAAGTTATAAGAACGTAAAACCTCATCCTTCGTATTCATAATCAATAAGGTAGGAATGAGTTTTTTATTTCTGGATTCAGAGATTACTTTCTCCTGGAAACCAGTTTGTTCATCGATCTCAACTTGATAAGTTACACCTTGCTCAATATTCTCATATGCGATTTTACCTGGGAATTCGGAAACGATTACCCCGTTATATGGATCCCACTGACAAATAACAGCACCACTTTTGATTTTAGCACCATTCTTAATGAACAATTGTGAACCATAAGGAATATTATTGGTACTTAGTGTTATACCTGTATTAGGATCAACAATCTTTATTTCAGAAGTTCTCGAAATGACAATATTAGCTGCTTTGCCTTCTCCATCTTCACCTTTTACAGTTCTAAGATCTTCAATCTCAGCAATACCATCAAATTTCGCCGCTAACTTATTGTCCTCAGAAATGTTTCCTGCAATACCACCAACGTGGAACGTACGAAGTGTTAACTGTGTACCTGGTTCACCAATTGATTGTGCTGCAACAACACCAACAGCTTCTCCTCTTTGCACCATTTTGTTGGTAGAAAGGTTTCTACCATAACATTTAGCACAAATACCTTTTTCGGCTTCACATGTCAGAGCTGAGCGTACTTCAATCTTCTCGATTGGGGATGCCTCGATCTTCTTAACATCCTCTTCCATAATTTGCTGACCGGCAGTCAATAGGAGATCATCTGTTAAGGGATTATGAACGTCATGCAGTGAAACCCTACCTAAAATTCTTTCTCCTAAAGTCTCAACAATTTCCTCATTTTTCTTCAAGGATTCCACGGCGATTCCACGTAGTGTTTCGCAATCATCCACATTGATGATAACATCTTGGGAAACATCGACCAAACGACGTGTTAAATAACCCGCATCTGCAGTTTTCAAGGCCGTATCGGCAAGTCCCTTACGGGCACCGTGGGTAGAGATGAAATACTCCAAAATAGAAAGACCTTCCTTAAAGTTGGAAAGAATCGGGTTTTCAATAATCTCACCACCTCCCGCAGTAGATTTTTTTGGCTTGGCCATTAATCCACGCATTCCGGTCAATTGACGAATCTGTTCTTTGGAACCCCTTGCTCCAGAATCCAACATCATGTACACAGAATTGAAACCTTGCTGATCTTCACGTATACGCTTCATTGCCAATTCGGTCAACATAGCGTTTGTTGAAGTCCAAACATCAATTACCTGGTTGTAACGCTCGTTATTGGTAATCAGACCCATGTTATAGTTGGCCATAATACCATCTACCTGAACATTGGCCTCATCTATCATAGTATGTTTTTCAGGAGGAATGATAATATCACCCAAACTGAAGGAAAGACCGCCCTTAAAAGCGAAGTCATATCCCATGGTCTTAATCTTGTCTAAAAATTCAGCTGTTGTGGGTACATCGGTCACCGCGAGGATCTTACCGATAATATCCCTTAACGATTTTTTGTTCAGGACATCGTTGATGTAACCGGCCTCCTCTGGAACCTCCATATTGAATAATACCCTACCAACGGTGGTTGGTATGATTTGATTCACCAATTCCCCATCTTCATTGAAGTCCTTCGCTCTGACCTTAATTCCTGCATTTAAATCTACCATTCCTTCATTAAACGCAATTTCAACCTCTTCTTCAGAATAGAAGGTCAACCCTTCACCTTTAATCGGCACTTCCTTGGTTGATTTTCTTTCCTTGGTCATATAATATAGACCCAGTACCATATCCTGTGAAGGTACCGTAATAGGCGAACCGTTTGCAGGGTTCAATATGTTATGCGATGCAAGCATCAATAATTGCGCTTCCAAGATAGCTTCTGGTCCCAATGGTAAGTGCACAGCCATTTGATCTCCATCGAAATCCGCATTAAATGCAGTACACACCAATGGGTGAAGACGTATTGCCTTACCCTCTATTAATCTAGGTTGGAATGCTTGTATACCCAAACGGTGTAATGTTGGGGCCCGGTTCAGTAACACGGGATGACCTTTCAATACATTTTCCAATATATCCCAAACAACAGGCTCTTTTTTGTCTATTATCTTCTTAGCTGATTTAACCGTCTTAACAATGCCTCTTTCGATTAGTTTTCGAATAACAAAGGGCTTGTATAGTTCGGCAGCCATGTCTTTAGGAAGACCGCATTCAAACAACTTCATCTCAGGTCCTACTACAATTACAGATCGAGCGGAATAATCAACACGCTTACCTAATAGGTTTTGACGGAATCGACCTTGTTTACCCTTTAATGAATCAGAAAGTGATTTCAATGGTCGGTTTGATTCAGTTTTAACCGCCGAAGCTTTTCTCGTATTATCGAATAAGGAATCAACAGCTTCCTGAAGCATCCGCTTTTCATTTCTAAGAATAACCTCTGGGGCTTTTATCTCAACCAATCGCTTTAATCGATTGTTTCTTATAATTACCCTACGATATAGGTCATTAAGGTCTGAAGTAGCAAAACGACCACCATCCAGTGGCACCAATGGACGTAATTCCGGTGGAATAACCGGAATTACCTTCATGATCATCCATTCAGGTCTATTATCCCTATTTTCTTGTGATTCCCTTAGGGCTTCAACTACTTGAAGACGCTTTAAAGCTTCTGTCTTTCTTTGTTTTGAGGTCTCGGTATTGGCCTTGTGTCTTAATTCGAATGACAGTTCCCTGAGATCTATGCGTGATAACAAATCAATAAGACACTCTGCGCCCATTTTAGCGATGAACTTGTTCGGGTCTGAATCTTCCAAATATTGATTTTCCTGGGGTATGGATTCCAAGATGTTCAAATATTCCTCTTCGGTCAAGAAATCCATCTTATTGACTTCTTCCCCTTCAGGTCCTTTCGCAACACCAGGTTGGATTACCACATAACGCTCGTAGTAAATAATCATATCCAATTTCTTGGAAGGTAATCCCAAGAGGTATCCAATTTTGTTAGGCAGAGAACGGAAGTACCAGATATGGGCCACAGGCACTACCAAGTTGATATGCCCTACCCTATCCCTACGTACTTTCTTCTCAGTAACCTCAACACCACAGCGATCACAAACGATACCGCGGTAACGGATTCTTTTGTATTTACCACATGCACATTCATAATCTTTTACTGGGCCAAAAATTCGCTCACAGAAAAGACCATCACGCTCAGGTTTGTGTGTTCTGTAATTAATGGTTTCAGGTTTTAAAACCTCACCTCTTGACTCTGCCAAAATTGCTTCCGGAGATGCCAAACCGATTGAAATCTTATCGAACCTTTTTATTGGATTATTATCTTTTATTCTAGCCATAATATAATGGTGATACTAATTTAAATGTGTTCTAAAATCTTTTATAAATAGATTTATCTATTCCTCCAATCTAATATCCAAACCTAATCCCTTAAGTTCGTGCATTAATACATTGAAAGATTCTGGCAAACCAGGTTCTGGCATAGTCTCACCTTTAACGATTGACTCGTAGGTTTTGGCTCTACCAATTACATCATCGGACTTCACGGTTAATATTTCACGTAGCGTTGCCGATGCACCGTAGGCTTCGAGCGCCCATACTTCCATTTCTCCAAAACGCTGACCTCCAAATTGAGCTTTACCACCAAGGGGTTGTTGTGTAATCAATGAGTACGGTCCAATTGATCGAGCGTGCATTTTGTCGTCTACCATATGCCCTAACTTCAACATATAGATAACACCCACGGTTGCAGCCTGATCAAAGCGCTCTCCTGTACCACCATCATATAGATAAGTGTGTCCATATCTTGGAATGCCAGCCTCATCGGTATACTCATTGATTTCATCAAGTGTAGCGCCATCAAAGATCGGTGTCGCATATTTCTTGTCCAGTTTTAGACCTGCCCAGCCAAGAACGGTTTCGTAAATCTGACCAATATTCATACGCGAGGGCACTCCTAATGGATTTAATACAATATCAACTGGTGTACCATCCTCTAAGAAAGGCATATCTTCCTGACGTACGATTCTAGAAACAATACCCTTGTTACCATGACGCCCAGCCATTTTATCCCCTACTTTAAGCTTACGTTTTTTGGCAATATATACCTTAGCCAATTTCATAATACCGGCAGGCAACTCGTCTCCTACAGAAATTGTAAACTTGTCCCTCCTCAAGTTACCTTGAAGGTCATTAAGTTTAATTTTATAGTTGTGCAATAAATCTGCAACCGAATGATTCGTGTTTTTATCCGTTGTCCAGGTTCCGGCAACCAAGTGCGCGAAATCATCAACAGAATTCAACATCTTCATGGTATACTTTTTCCCTTTAGGAAGTACTTCCTCACCTAAATCGTTGAGTACACCTTGTGAGGTCTTACCGTTGATCAATGTGAATAATTTTTGAACCAGTATATCCTTAAGCTGTTGGAATTTGACTTCATACTCCATTTCCAAATTGGAAATAGCTTCCTTATCTTCAGAACGCTTGCGTTTGTCTTTAATAGATCTTGAGAATAACTTCTTATCGATAACAACACCTCTCAATGATGGAGAAGCTTTTAGCGATGCATCTTTGACATCACCTGCCTTATCACCGAAAATGGCACGAAGCAGTTTTTCCTCGGGAGTTGGATCTGATTCACCTTTGGGCGTAATCTTACCGATTAAAATATCCCCTGGTTTAACCTCTGCGCCTATTCGGATCATTCCGTTTTCATCAAGGTCTTTTGTTGCTTCTTCCGAAACGTTTGGAATATCGTGGGTCAACTCTTCTGCCCCAAGTTTAGTATCCCTAACTTCCAATGCATATTCATCTACATGTATGGATGTAAAGATGTCTTCCCGAACTACTTTTTCGGATATGACTATTGCATCCTCAAAATTATATCCTTTCCAGGGCATGAAGGCCACAGTAAGGTTTCTACCTAAGGCCAACTCACCTTTTTCCGTAGCATAACCTTCACATAATACCTGTCCTCTAGTAACTTTGTCGCCTTTCTTAACGATAGGTTTTAAGTTAATACTTGTACCTTGGTTGGTTTTCCTAAACTTAACCAGATTATAGGTTTTTTCATCCTCGTCAAAACTGATTAATCTTTCAGCATCGGTTCTTTTGTATTTGATGGTGATTTTTTGTGCATCAACATACTCAACTGTACCTTCTCCCTCAGCATTTATCAAGACCCTGGAGTCTGATGCTACTTGTCTTTCAAGACCAGTACCCACTATTGGGGATTGCGGTTTTAATAAGGGTACCGCCTGGCGCATCATGTTAGAACCCATCAGTGCACGGTTCGCATCATCATGTTCCAAGAAAGGTATCAAGGAAGCCGAAATAGAGGCAATTTGATTAGGGGCAACATCAGTATAATTAACTTCTTTCGGATCAACTACAGGGAAATCACCTTCTTCCCTAGCGATTACCTTTTCTGAATCTATTGCGCCATTGTCCTTGAGTGGTATATTCGCCTGGGCGATTTTCATTCCTTCCTCCTCCTCGGCACTGAGATACAGATATTCCTTAGTATCTACTTTAGAATTTGAAACTTTTCTGTAAGGAGTTTCCAGGAATCCCATGGGATTTACTTTGGCAAAAACCGCAAGTGAAGATATTAATCCAATATTCGGTCCTTCTGGTGTTTCAATCGGACATAACCTTCCATAGTGGGTGTAATGCACGTCACGAACTTCAAAACCTGCTCTTTCCCTAGACAAACCACCAGGCCCTAAAGCAGTTAATCTACGTTTATGTGTAATCTCGGCCAATGGATTTGTTTGATCCATGAACTGGGAAAGCTGGTTGGTACCAAAAAAGGAATTGATGACGGAAGACAAGGTTTTTGCATTGATCAAATCAATTGGGGTAAAAACTTCATTATCCCGTACATTCATACGTTCACGTATGGTTCTGGCCATACGCGCGAGGCCAACTCCAAACTGTGAGGACAACTGTTCACCAACAGTTCGTACACGTCGATTGGAAAGGTGATCAATATCATCAATCTCCGCTTTGGAGTTGATGAGTTCAATTAAATATTTAATAATGGTTATGATATCCTCCTTGGTCAGGACTTGTTTGTCCATTCCAATATCCAATCCTAATTTCTTGTTCATCCTGTAACGACCAACTTCACCCAAGTTGTAGCGTTGGTCGGAAAAGAACAACTTGTCAATAATACCACGAGCCGTTTCCTCATCGGGCGGTTCCGCATTACGCAATTGACGATATATATGTTCAACAGCCTCTTTTTCAGAGTTTGTTGGATCTTTTTGCAGAGTGTTATGGATAATGGCATAATCCGATTGGGCATTGTTCTCCTTATGCAAAAGAATCGTCTTTACATCGGTTTCCAATATTTCCTCGATATGATCCTTTTCCAAAACCGTATCACGATCTAGGATAATCTCATTTCTTTCTATAGATACAACTTCCCCAGTATCTTCATCGACAAAATCCTCATGCCAGGTATTCAAAACCCTGGCAGCTAATTTTCGTCCCAATACTTTCTTGAGACCTGCTTTTGAAACCTTAACTTCTTCAGAAAGGTCGAAAATCTCAAGAATGTCCTTATCACTTTCAAAACCAATTGCCCTGAACAAGGTAGTAACAGGTAATTTTTTCTTTCTATCAATATAGGCATACATTACACCATTGATATCGGTAGCAAATTCTATCCAAGATCCTTTGAAAGGAATGACCCTTGCAGAATATAACTTGGTACCATTGGCATGGAATGATTGTCCAAAAAATACGCCGGGAGAACGGTGTAATTGTGAAACCACAACACGCTCGGCGCCATTGATAACGAAAGTACCGCTTGGCGTCATATAAGGAATCGTACCTAAATACACATCTTGTACTATGGTTTCAAAATCCTCATGCTCAGGATCTGTACAGTACAATTTCAACCTGGATTTTAGCGGAACGCTATAGGTAAGTCCACGCTCGATACATTCTTGGATGGAATATCTTGGTGGATCTATAAAATAATCTAGAAATTCCAAGACAAACTGATTTCGTGTGTCTGTTATTGGAAAGTTCTCCATGAAGGTATTGTATAAACCTTCATTGCCCCTTTGATCAGATTTAGTCTCAAGTTGAAAAAAATCTTGAAATGACTTAATCTGAATGTCCAAGAAATCCGGATATTCCGGCGTGTTCTTAGCGGATGCGAAATTTATTCTCTCAGTCTGATTTGTGAACATCTATGGACAAAATTTTGATCGTGAATATTAATGGGTAGTATATAACTTTATATACATAATGCATAAAAAGGCTTAGGTCTAACCGTAAATAACAGTAAGACCTAAACCCAAAGTGCTATGGTAGTTGCGACTATTTAAGCTCAACTTCTGCTCCTGCTTCTTCCAATGATTTCTTAATACCTTCTGCTTCGTCTTTAGAAACACCTTCTTTAACGGCTTTTGGTGCGCTATCAACAATATCCTTGGCATCTTTAAGTCCTAAACCAGTCAATTCCTTAACCAATTTAACAACTGCCAATTTTGATTGCCCTGCAGCAGTCAATACTACATCGAATTCTGATTTTTCCTCAGCGGCCTCACCATCTTCTGCAGCTCCACCACCAGCGGCTACAGCTACTGCAGCAGCTGCAGGCTCAATACCATAATCATCTTTTAATATATCAGCTAACTCATTAACCTCTTTAACGGTCAAGTTAACCAACTGTTCTGCGAAATCTTTTAAATCTGCCATTTTTCTATCGTTTAATAAAATTTTTAATATATAATTGTTTAAGTGCGTACTACTATTTTTCTGATAATGTCTTTAAGATACCTGCAAGTTTACCTCCACCCGATTTAAGACCGGAAATAACATTTTTGGCCGGCGATTGCAACAGGCCAATAATTTCCCCGATCATTTCTTCTTTGGACTTTATGCTTACCAAAGTATCTAATTTGTCATCACCAACAAAGATGGCTTCCTCAACGAAAGCACCTTTTAACAAAGGTTTATCAGACTTTTTTCTGAATGTCTTGATAAGTTTTGCCGGTCCATTTCCTGCCTCGGCAAACATCAACGATGTATTGCCTTTTAAAACTTCCGGAAGTTCCCCAAAATCTTTCTCTGAGGCTTCCATCGCTTTTGCAAGAAGCGTATTCTTCACTACTGAAAGTTTAACATTGGACTTGAAACATGCCCTTCTTAAATTCGAAGTGGTCTTTGCGTCCAATCCTGAAATATCAGCTAAATAAATAGTTGAATTTTCAGCCAACTGAGCAGTTAAATCTTCTATAACGTGTAATTTTTCTTCTCTAGTCATAATTAAAATTTTGAACTACCAGTTAATTAAACCGTTTTTGGATCAAGTTGAACGCTTGGACTCATAGTGCTCGACATGAAAATACTTTTCATATAAACACCTTTGGCCGAAGATGGTTTCATTTTGTTCAAGGTTTCCAACAACTCCTTGGCATTACCAGCAATTTTATCTACAGGGAAAGAAGCTTTTCCTATAGCTGCATGCACAATACCCGTTTTATCTACCTTGAAATCTATTTTACCCGCTTTTACTTCAGATACTGCTTTTGCCACATCCATAGTAACAGTGCCCGTTTTCGGATTAGGCATTAATCCTCTTGGTCCTAAAACACGGCCTAAAGGTCCTAATTTACCCATAACGCTCGGCATGGTAATGATTACATCAACATCTGTCCAACCGCCTTTGATCTTAGTCAAATATTCATCCAACCCAACATAATCTGCACCGGCTTCTTTAGCCTCTGCTTCTTTATCTGGGGTAACCAAAGCCAAAACCTTAACATCCTTACCAGTTCCATGCGGCAGTGTAACAACCCCACGGACCATTTGATTGGCTTTCCTGGGATCAACTCCCAAACGAACAGCCAAATCAATGGATGCATCAAATTTTGTATTGGTAATCTCTTTTATTAAAGCTGATCCCTCTTCAAGCGAGTAGAGCTTTTCCCTATCGATTTTAGCATGGGCTTCTTTTTGCTTCTTTGTTAACTTTGCCATTTAATTGCTTTTTAAGATTAAAAAGGTCTTTTGCCTGATACCTTAAGACCCATAGATCTTGCCGTTCCTGCGACCATGCTCATTGCTGATTCTACAGTAAATGCATTTAGATCCACCATTTTATCCTCGGCTATCACTTTGACTTGATCCCAGGATACATTTCCTGATTTGACTCTGTTAGGTTCGCCAGATCCTTTTTTAATCTTAGCTGCTTCCAAAAGTTGAACTGCCGCTGGCGGTGTCTTAACGATAAAGTCAAAAGACTTATCCTTATATACCGTGATAACAACTGGTAAAACTTTACCTGGTTTATCCTGAGTTCTAGCATTGAACTGCTTACAGAAATCCATGATGTTAACACCGGCAGCACCTAAGGCGGGTCCAACCGGTGGCGATGGATTCGCAGCACCTCCCCTAACTTGTAGCTTAACTACTTTACCTACTTCTTTTGCCATTGTTTAAAATTAAATTGAAAGTGTGTTTTTAGGAAGCAACACAACTTTTAAATATGTAACACTATTTTTAAATCTTTTCTACCTGCATATAACTTAACTCCAATGGGGTTTTTCTTCCGAAAATCTTAACCATTACCTCAAGTTTGCGTTTTTCCTCATTAATCTTCTCCACAGTACCATTGAAACCATTGAATGGCCCATCTATTACTTTAACCGTTTCACCATGTACGAATGGTATAGCGATACTATCTGTATTCACAGCCAACTCGTCAACTTTACCTAACATGCGATTAACTTCGGATTTTCTTAAGGGCACCGGATCACCGCCTTTGGTTTCGCCCAGGAATCCAATAACATTGGTTATTGAACGAATAATATGGATCATTTCTCCACCCAAATTAGCTTTGATCATGATATATCCAGGAAAGTAAACTCTTTCCTTATTTATTTTCTTGCCGTTTCTTATTTGGATGACTTTTTCGGTAGGTACCAAAACTTCTTCCAAATAGTCCGAAAAACCAAGCCTAGCTACCTCACTCTCAATATAGCCCTTGATTTTATTCTCTTGGCCACTGACAGCTCTTACCACATACCATTTCTTTTCCAATACTTCTGACATAAGGCTAGACTTAATTTAAAATGTCGCTAAAATAAAGTTTGATCAATTTGCTGAAGACAGTATCCACACCCCAAGTTGCTAGGGCAAACAAAATAGAGAACACTGCCACAATCACCATAAGGTTTGATGATTCTGCCTTTGAGGGCAGGGTAACGCTGTTCCTTAATTCTTCAATTGATTCCTTTATATAAGTCAACATTTGTTCTAATCTTTAATTTAAATTGAAAAAACACCAAGGGATATCGTCATCAAAGGATATTTCCCCATTAAGCACGGCAGGAGAGACTTCCCTCGACTCCGCTCGGGATAAACTTCTCGTCTCACTGGCCTTTTTCTTCACCTTGCACGGGAGGAGAGACTCGAACTCCCGACACCTGGTTTTGGAGACCAGTGCTCTACCAACTGAGCTACACCCGTTTATATTTACGTG
>JAHHKH010000252.1 GCA_018679695.1 Maribacter sp. | reverse complement strand
CCATTTATAATGCATCACTAAATAAAAGGATTCCTTTCGACAATAAAAAAGCGCAAAAGGCCCTGCGGAATATGATAGGCAATGTTTTGCAGGAATACGGGGAGCCGGATACCCATGGCAAAAGGGTTTCCAATCACCCCATTTTAACAGCTCCAGGTGCTCTTTTTATGATTCTTTGCATTACGGATGATACCGCAAGAGAACGATTGTTCAATGTATTTTGGGAAAAAGGTACAGCGCACCAGAATTCATTTAAAAATACCCTTTTGCCCCTATTTTCTGACCAAGGCTTGTGGCCAGAATCGTTGAGTTATGGTTTTATGCCCATTATAAGCATGACCCTGAACATAGTGGACCGCATCAAACCCGAAATGGAGGTAACCAAAACTTCAAAACATATCTTCAATGGAAACTTTCTGTATGACTATTTAAGGTACCCCGATAGGCGTTTCGTACGGTACGGTGATTCTAAGAGGAACAATGACTTTACGGCAAAGAACTACCGTTATGCACTTCATATTGCGAACCGTAGGGGTTATCCCGATATCAAGGAAAAAGCGCAAATGGCATTACATCAGGCCTACAAGGCTCTAGGTGGGTACAGCCCGAATATCAAAAGCAGTTCTCCATACGACCAATACCAACACTTAGAATTGTTCTGGGGTATCGACGTTCCACAAGAATTGGACAGCGGCATCGATTTCGATAAAAAAACGGTAGTTATAGAACATGCCGGCATCGCCTTGCAGCGAAATTCTGCAAAACAAAATAATGCGCTTTACGGTCTTTGCGGAATCATCGGAGGCGCCCACTATGTGCATTCACACCTTACAGGAATTACAATGGAACTCTATGGTTCGGGCTATGTGATGGCGTCCAATGCCGGACTACCGCCCACCGTTCCCGAGCGGCAAATTCCCCTGCACGAACATTATTTTAGATTGTACGCGGGCAACAATACCGTTGTGGTCAACGGCACTTCGCACGGACTCGATGAGGGCTCCTGGAAAGGCAGGGCGAACGTTTGGCAAAATACCGTGGTCAATGTCGCCGCAGAGCCCAAACATTTGGAGAATGGTATTGCTGAGGAATTCAGCTTTGCTACGCAATTTTTGAACGATACCGTGAACAATGCAACACAGGAACGGACTTTAAGCACTATCAGAACTAGTGACACCACCGGGTATTATTTTGACTTGTTCCGTTCAAAGTCGAACGATATCAATAAGTTCCACGATTACATTTACCATAATATAGGTGATAAAACCCACATTTTAGATTCCAACGACCAAACTTTGCTACTTCAAAAAACGGACCGTTATCAAAACGATATTGGCGATGTGGTCAAGTCCCCTGGGTGGCGTTATTTTGAAGAAACCCAAACAACCCAGAAAACGAATGATGCCATAAAGGTTCGGTTTGATATCGAATACGACGATACCTATATGCATCTTTTTGTGCCTGATGGTGTTACCAGAGCGTATACCAAAGCCTTGGCCCCACCAACGCGTGAAGCAACAAACGGGTATGTAGATAAAAAGACCCAAGTACTTGCCATTCGGCAACAGGGGGAAGCATGGGAGAATCCATTTGTTGGTGTTTTTGAACCCTCAAAAAACCAAAATTCCAGTATTAAAACGGTAGCACCTCTAAAAGATGGTGATAAGACCATCGGTGCCATTGTAACATCCGGATTGGGCGATTTACAAATCACGGATATCATTATCTCACAGGACAACAGGGAGGCTATTTATAAAAATGAAGAGTTGGGGCTCTCTTTCAAAGGCCGATTTGGCATTGTTCGCACTTTGGACGGTGATGATACAACGAAAGTCGTTTTGTACATCGGCGAGGGGGAAAAACTACAATTTGGAAAAAAAGAACTCAACGCAAATACGGCGCATAAAGGGGTTTTGCGCTTTAACCTAGAATAATGACACCGAACACACTTTTTAAAAAATATTTCGGGATAGTTACCCTTGGTTTCGTAATCGGTTTTTTGAATATTTCATGCACAACCGAAAAAAAAGAACTCCCTAAAAAGCTCATCGAAGACTTTAAGAATCCGCCTGGAGCCAATAAACCCATGCCTTTTTGGCACATCAACGGTGAACTCACTACCGAAGGCATTCAAAAACAAATGCGGGATGCGAAGGAACTGGGAGGCTTTTCCGGAATAAGTGTTTTACCTCTGGCTCCTAAAAAAGACGGAAGGCCCGGTACCACGCCCAAGTTTCTTTCTCCCGAATACCTAGAGCGTTTTCAAGATGTTTTGGATACTGCGGAGGAGTTGGACATGCAGGTGATTTTGTACGATGACAATGATTTCCCAAGTGGAATGGCGGGCGGAAAATTGGGCGAACTTTTTCCACAGCATACCATGAAAAGGCTGGACAAATTGGAAAAAACGGTAAAAGGGCCTGCTAGGTTCAGCGAAAAATTACCCGATGGGCAATTACTTTCGGCTGTAGCGATGCATTCCGAAACCTTAGAGCGTATTGAACTAAGCCAATATATTGACAAAGGAAACATTATTTGGGAGGTACCAGAAGGAAGTTGGATAATCATGTACTTCCCCATGGTCAAGGATAGCTATCACAAGGCTTTTCCCGTGGTAGATTATTTGGATACCACCGCAGTTCGGGAAATGATACGCCTGACCTACGATGTTTACAAAACGAACTTTGAATCCTATTTTGGGAATACCATAAAAACCACCTTTTTCGATGATATTGGTTTTTGGAAACATCCCCGAACTTGGACGGGTCGTTTCAACGAAAAATTTGAGGAATTAAATGGATATGACCCAAAACCATGGTACCCGGCATTGTGGTACGATATTGGGCCGGAAACCGAGGCCGTTCGCCATGCGTTTTTTAATACACGTGCCGAACTTTTGGCAGAAGGTTTCCCAAAATTGGTGGGTGAATGGACGAAGAAGCATGGGTTGAAGGATACAGGGCACCCTCCGGGGAATTATGACCCTACGCCTATCGATATGAACGGGGATATTTTCAAATTTTTCAGACATACCGCCATGCCCTTGACCGACGCTATTATTGGGTATCAATTCGGACAAAACGGGCATAAGCTTATCAGCTCTGCGGCTGACTATTACGACAGACCCATAGTTTCTACCGAGATTTATGGGGCGTATAAAGAAAAGTCCTTTGATTCCTTAATGCTCTATCGTTCTGTGATGGATATCTTCGCCCGAGGCGTCAATTTTGTGGTTCCCCATGGCTTGTGGTATAATCCTGATCAGGTATATATTTCGCCCCTCGTTTCTCCCTACAGCGAAAAAATAGCACCTGCCCTACCTGCCTATTCCGATTTTGTGGGAAGGTCATGTATGTTGTTACAGGGAGGCAAAAGGGTTTCCGAAATAGGGGTTTTTTATCCATTTGAAGAATTGGCTGGCTGGTACCGTTTTGAAGATCCCGATAATCCACGACAGGGGTTTTTCATTTCCCCCGAAACAAATTATCAAGAGGTCAGCGGATTATTAACGAACGAAATACGACAAGATTTCACTTTTATCCACCCGGAATACTTCTTGGATGATAAATATGAAATAGGCCAAGGTTCTGTACGCCTAAATAATCGGGAAAATGAACAATTATATAAAGCCCTTGTCATTACGGGATGCAAGGTAATTTCATTGCAAACTTTGCAAAAAATAAAGGAATATTACGATGAGGGTGGTTTGGTTATTTCAACAGGACAGCTACCGTTTAAATCTTCCGAGATGGATCAAGATGAAAAAGTCCAAGCCCTGGTCAAGGAAATATTCGGTGTTGACCCAAAAGCTCCCCTGACTTCTGAAATCAAACATAACGACAATAGTTCTAATGGCGAGGCAGTTCATATTCCCAAACCAAATAAGAAGAATTTGTCCCAGGCCATAAATACAACTCTGGCTCCCGATGTTCAACTTTCTCCAAATCCAGTGTTAAAGACGGACTTGGGCAAGTTCAATTATATCCATAAAATAAAGGATGACAGGGATATTTATTTCTTTTCCAATTCCAGTGACGAAACTATAGAAACAGAAGTAACGCTAAAAGGAAATCTAGACTTGTATAAAGCCGATCCCCGTAACGGAAGAATTTTACGCTTAGAGAATTCCTCACATTTTAAAATCGATAATCAAGAATTTACCAAAGGAACATTAAGGTTAGAACCTGTTAGCGCCACTTTTTGGATAGCAAACTAGTTCTATTTGAGAACCTGATTTTAAGCTGGAGATAGCGAAAGTAAATTGGGTAATGGGGCCAGTTCTTGGATATTGCATAGGTCTACTATCATTTTAACCGCTAATCAATGGGGAATTTAAAGAAAAGTGTGGAAAGGGATAGCTAGAAAAACAAAGGCGACCATTATCGTTGGTATCTCAGTTATGATGATATCAGTGATACTAGTAGGTATTGGCAATTCTATTTGAACCTATTATTAAAATGTATCAGTAAATCGTGCTATCCTCTGTTAAATGCCCCCTTAAACTCATCAAGCATTTCTTTGATAACGGCTTTGGGGTCACCATCAGATAGGCTTTCAAACGAGACGTAACCACGAAAACCATGTCGCTTTATCATTGCGGCCATTTTGGCCATATCCGTGCGTTTTTTCTCCTGATTGTGATACACATGTTCTTTGATAAACCAATAATTGGCGTAAGGTGCCAGTTTCTCGGCTTCGGCATAGGGATCATCTGTGGTACGCAAGCCAGAAATATCTAAAATAAGTCCGAACCATTCTGAGTCAACCTGCTCAAGAATGTCAATGACTTCATCAGCGGTAAACAAAAACTCATTATGGTTCTGTAAGGCGGTAATGACTCCTGTTTCCGCTCCGTACTGGGCGCAAAGTTTGTATTCCTCCACCAGCCATGCTTTTACCTGTTCTTTGGTATATCCATCGGGGATGTCCCGGCCCGTGAAAATCCGAAGAATAGACGAACCAATTGTGGACGAAATAGCCAGCCATTCTTTGATCATTTCCCGATCAGCTTTCCTGGCTTCCACATCTGCGGTTACGAAGTTATTTCTCACCCCTGTCCATGAGATGTTCAGCCCAAGCTGCAATGCCCGTTTCTTTAAAGCGAAGATTTCAGATTTCTTCGGAAGACTTGGATAAGAGGAAAAATAATAGGCGGTTAAATCGACAGCGTTGAGGCCTATATCCGAAGCAAATTCCATCATATCAAACAAGTCCATCTCGCCACTTTGAAATTCGTCATTAAAGGAATACGCGTTAACGCTGTACTGTACCCGTTGCGCAATAGGTTCAGCTGGGCCTTTGGTAGCAGCACTCAAAATTGCAGGAGCTGTAAAAAGTGCTGGGGCCAGCGCAATCTTACGAAGGGCATCTCTTCTGTTATTCTTCATTTTACGTTATTGGTTTGCTAAATTGATAACTTTTTTCCAATTATAGAATTAGAATAGTGTGTAATATTATACAATTTCCAAACAGTACTATTAATATTCCTTTCCTTGTAATTTGTGCAACAACTTAGGTCATCAATAGCTCCTATCCTGAACTTTTGTTTTATCCTGATTTTCAACAATAGTTTGAACCAAAATAAATTATTAACTATACTAAACTGTCCTGTAGTATGCTGATACAAAAGAGTTGTAATAGGAGAGGATATTGTATAGCGGTTACATGAATCATTTCAACTTAAGTAAGGATTATAATAATTCTTTTATCGATAGTTTTAGTGACTTTTGGAAATTCTATTTGACCAATTTCCAATCGCAAACTCAGAAACTTCAGCTAAACTTTAGTAGTTAGAACTAAAATCCCCATGACTACACCGTATAGTACAGGATACTTTAACTAGAAGCTTAGCTTAATTTAGAAAATTAGGGATGACGAACAACAAATCGATATGGGCCTCAACGGCGCGTGCAAAATCCGTCCCAAAGTTTAATAGAACAATCCGTATTTAATGAAGTACTCTTTTTTATCCATTTTAACCCTATTCTTCGTAGTAACTGGTAGCGCCCAAAAACGGGAGATGCCCTATAAAAATGCATCACTTACTATTGAAGAACGCGTAGAAGATTTATTGCCCCGAATGTCTTTGGAAGAAAAGGTGGCACAAATGCGAATATTTCATGCGAACATCGGTGTCGAAGCTGATGAAAATGGACGTTTAACACTATCGGAAAAGGTCATTGAAAAGCTCAAATTAGGCATAGCGGGTATCAAAAATCCGGGCGAACATATTTCTCCTTTGGCAGCGGCCAGACTAAATAATGAACTCCAGAGATACATCATCGAAAATAACCGCTGGGGAATTCCCGCCTTATTCGTAACCGAATCATATAATGGGGTTGATGCCGAAGGTTGCACCATATTCGGCAGACCGATTACGTCTGCGGCTTCGTTCAATCCTGAATTGGTCAATCGCATTTGGGATGTTGTTGGTCGGGAAGCTCGTTTGCGAGGGATGCACATGTGCC